>JAIROS010000030.1 GCA_031257405.1 Puniceicoccales bacterium
CACCATGAATGGAACGGGCGGGCACTTATGCAGACAAAATCTTACAGAGCAACCATGATTCTCGATACGCGGAATTACCAAGATTCCATAGAGGTTTTGGTTGAAAATATCAAGGCGAAATTTCTAGAAGCCGGTGCGCTACTTGGGGATGTTGTCAATAAGGGCCAAATAAAGTTTCGCCGCATTAGGGATTCCCGATTTCCATCGGGGATGTATCTGCAAATTGCCTTCCAGGCTCCCGGTACCGCGCCGGAATTAATTCGTTCGAAGTTCCGCCTCGATCAGACGGTGAATCGCCTATTTATCGAAAATCAATAATGAGTTCGTTCAATAAAGTTATTTTACTCGGTAACCTGACCCGCGACCCGGAAATGCGTACGACGAACAGTGGGACGCCGATTTGTCATTTTGGCATAGCGACGACCCGTGTCATACGGAGTGGCGACGGTGAAAATCGAGAGGAAGTTGTTTTCGTCGACGTGGATGCCTTTGGAAAGCAGGCGGAGGTTATCGGTCGTTATTTTACAAAAGGGCGGCCAATTTTCATCGAAGGGCGGCTACGCCTCGACCAATGGGAATCGAGTTCGGGCGAAAAACGGAGCAAGCTCTGCATTGTGCTGGAGAGTTTTCAATTCATAGGCAGTGCGCGCTTTGACGACGATGGTGGTGGTGACGCGAATTTTACCAATGCAACACCGTCAACGGGAAAAAAAGCGGAGCCCCACCAAAAACCGCCCCTACCCAATCGGGAAACGGAAACTAACTTGGACGAAGACGTTCCGTTTTAAAAAAAATTTAGCAAGAAATTGAAAAAACAATGGCTACGGCAGACATTTTACTCCTACAAAAAGTTGAGCATTTGGGCTACGAAGGCGACGTGGTAACGGTACGGGCGGGCTACGCTCGCAACTATCTTTTGCCGCAGAAACTGGCGATTTCCGTGACGCGTTCCAATCGCAAGCAAATTGAAGCGTTGGGAATGCGTCGCCGGACGCGCGAGGAAAAGGAATTACGGGAAGCGGAAACATTGGCGGAGCAAATTCGGGCCCTATCGCTTACTTTTTCCGTAAAAGTGGGGGAGCGAGGGAAGATGTTTGGTGCGATTACGGTCAATGATTTGGCGCATAAAATCGCGGAACACGGCATTGCCATCGATCGTAAAAAAATCCACCTCGAACAACCCATTAAAACCCTCGGCCAAAGTAGTGCGAAAATCAAGCTGCACCACAGCATCACCGTTGATTTACAATTCGCCGTCGTAGCGGAAGAATCCGTCCGTTAATGCCGATTTTCCGTTGAAAAAACTTGACCACCGAAGAATAAATTGAACGCTATATATTGATTTTGCGGGCATAGTTTAGCGGTAAAACTTTAGCCTTCCAAGCTAGCGTCGTCGGTTCGATTCCGTCTGCCCGCACCCCGCGAATTTTACTTAAGTTTTATTGCATTGGCTTACGACAGGCGGTTGGGGAGTGTTTTATAATCGCGATTGATTTCGATGCATATTTTAGGTTCGTTTTATTTCCGGCTTTCCGGGAGAGGATATTTGTGAAATATTTATTAATTTTCAAGGAATATTTTATAAAAATTACAGATTGTTTTACGATTTATGGCAATGTGGATAAAAATCGATTGGTTGAGGCAAGGTTATATGCATTTAAGTTGTGGCTTATAAAATTGGTGCTGCTAAAAAATTGCAACTTTTGACTTGACATTCCTTCACATTTGCCCGTGCTGAAAGCCAGAAGTTTGGATAGTGTCTGTTTTTGGGGAATTCATGGTGAATATGGATAAAAATCGATTGACTAAGATAGTGTTGTGTGTGTTTGAAAGTTACAAAGTGAGTGCCGTTAAAAAATTGCAACTTTTGGCTTGACATTTCTTCGCATTTGTCTGTGCTTGAAATCAGAAGTTTGGATAGTGTCTGTTTTTTGGAATCCGTGGCATGGCTGCCGCAAAATGAGTGAAGGATGTCGCAATTGTTACGTTTATTTCTTCGATAGGCGTTACGGTCGCAATACCTCCATTGTTACGCGATCCAAAACGGGATTTAGTCTTCCTGTCGCGAAAAATCGCGCCGGGATATATAAAATTCCACCAGGTACGACCATCACGACGTGCATTAATTCGGATTTTTTCATTGAAGATGCGGACTTGTGGCGCCAAGAAACTTGGGCGATGATGAAGGAGCGCAGCGATTGTGTCTTTTTTATCATTACCAAGCGCGCCGCCCGCTTCACTCAGACTCTACCCGGCGATTGGGGCGAGGGTTACGAAAACCTCCAAATTAATGTCACGGCCGAAAATCAGCAGGCCGCCGACCAACGTTTGCCGATTTTCCTCGAAACGCCGATGCGCTACCGTGGCATTATCGTTTCGCCGGTCTTGGAAGCCGTCAATTTGCGCCGTTTTCTTGCGACGGGCAAGGTCGACAAAGTTACTGTTAGTGGCGAAAGTTATGCGGGTGCGCGGGTGACGCGGTTCGACGATATCCTCGCAATCCGCCGACAATGTGTCGACTACAACGTCTCATTTTTTTTCCACCAGACTGGTCGTTTTCTACTCAAAGACGGACAATTACTCCGCATTCCCCGCGCTTCGGAACGTACGTTAGCGGCCCAATTCGGCTTGGATTTTGTCGCTAAGTTGTAAATTTTTTATTGTATTTTTACATAATAATTATATTTTTAGTATTTTTTTGCAAATCCCGTGGAAAGTTGATTGGGGCCGAGACAGGGAATTTATAATTGAAATAAAAAAATCTTTAAAATTTTACTTCACGTAAACGATTTTTTACCCGAAGACTACTGCAAAAATTGCCTGAAATTTGGGGATATTTTTTGATTTTATCGTCTGTTTTGGGAGTTTTGTTTTTTGCAGGTATGTAAAAAACAATTTAGCGGCAATAAATTTTCAAAAAAAAAATTATTTTATCGATTTGGAAGCAATTTTTTCTTGACAAAACAAAAACAAAGTTAGTCTTTATTTTAATATTAAAGCGCATGCGATTCATTTATTGATTTTGGGGGTGTCTTGGTTTCGACCGGGAGCTGTAGTGTATGGTGGCGTGCCGGAGATAATGGTTGGCTCCGTAAAAATCCATTAAAAAAATTAAACGGCAAGAAAAATAAAGCTGTTGCGACTCTGTACGTCGACAATGTCGTGGAAAATCTCGATTTTTCCGGTCTTGGCGGAGTTATGAGCAAAGCTGCGTAGATTGACGCAGCGCATCAACTGCGGAATACTCGCTACCGCAGATCTGGTGTCGATTAGCGGGTAAAATTCGGGGCGGATCGGCACGCTCCGGGTGGATTTAAAATCGCCGGTTAGGCTGCGGTGATCGCGTTTATTCGAGCGCCACAGCTGAAAATAAACGATAAACTAAGCATGTAGAGGCCATAGGCGAACGTTCACGGGACGCGGGTTCGACTCCCGCCACCTCCACCACTCGGATAGTTCCCTATTTCGGCGGCCGTAAATGAAAAGTAAATTTTTTGGCAATTTATGAAAATTTGTAGCGTCAAAATTTACAAATCCGGGGCCACCGCTGAAAGTAAACAATAAATTGAGCGTAGAAAATATTTTTCGTGCTTCAAAAAAATTATTCATCGCGGGTACTGTATCGAGCAAAATTTGCTTTCCAACGGCCACGCTCTTGATAAATTTTTGGGGTTATGAAAATCGATAACGTTAAAATTTACGACCTCGAAGAGTGTATCATTGGCAGCGGATTGCCGATGCTTTCCGCCTACGACGATAGCGAATTCGCCGAAAATGTCGCGCAATTGGCGGGCGATCTCGCGCAAAATCAACGCAATAAACACCTCACCCGCGCCCAAAAACTCGCCGCTAATCCGCCCGCTTCGGGGCATTGCAATTTTTTGAAGGGCATTCTCGTGGCGTGCAACGTGACGGGGACGCAGGCGTGGTGGATCCAGGCCGGGCGCTACAGCCATTTTGTCATCGATTCGAGCATGTCCAAAATGCACCGCCTGAAATCGATGGATTTAGGGGCGTGTTGCCACCCGAAAACCCCTGAAATTTCGAGGCAGGAGGTCGAAAAATTAGTTGCACTCGACGACATCGAATCGCTGGTATACGCCTGTCCGATGGGCCTGGAATTAACCGCCCGGGTCAACACAAATTACATGCAACTGCGCATCATGTACCACCAGCGCAGGGCGCACCGACTCGACGAATGGCGCACATTTTGCCGCTGGATCGAATCGCTGCCGCTGGCAAAAACCCTAATTTTCGGCGAAAAAGAGTAGGCGATGGCGATTTAGAATTCCAACAATTTAAAATCAAAATTAAAATATAGTAAAAATATTTCTGACCGGATCTGATCCTCGGCGAAAAAGATTTTTGTAATTTAAAATTAAAATTAAAACATACCGAAGAAAATATCCCCGGTATGTAGCGATTTATGAAAAAAAATTTCAATTCAATTTTTATTATTTTGCGGGCTCGGGCGCTAGCTGAACCCCTGAATCGTCTCCATAGCGAGCTTCCGCGTAAACAAGATAGTTCTGAATTTCTCGCCGGAGATCCAGATCTTTAATATTCGCTAAGTAATCCGCCGGTGTGTGGCCAGTATCATCCTTCACATTGGGGTTAAGTTCGTGCTTATCTTCCCCGTATGAAGCCTTTAATCCCATTAACTGCCCCACGACATCCTTATCACCATGCATAACAGCGATGTGTAACGCAGTCCACCCCCTCTCATTGGTGGCATTAACCCTAATGCGAGGATCAGCTAATAAAGCATTTACATTCGTCGAATTTTCACATTCCATTGCTATAAACAGCGGCGTCTTTCCACTGCAATTGGCCTCGTTAATATCCAGACGTCCATCCGCGAGCAATAGCGCTAAATTTTCCGTAGAATGGGCGGCAGCAAAGTGCAACGGCGAATTGCCCAGCGCTGTCTTTACGGATACAATCAAATCGCCATTTGCGAGCAATTTTTGAAGCAAATCATTTTGCGGCAAAGTGGATACAGCACAAATGAGCGCAATTCTAAATCCTTCCTGCGTTTTTTGGTTGGGATTAAAACTTTTGCCATTTACAAAACTTTCATACAATGCTTGTCTTTTCTCCCATGGCGCGGTATTACTGCCAATCGATGAATATCGATCGAACATTGCTTCTGGTGGAAGCTTCGATGGAACAGGTATTTCCAGTGGAAGATTGGGGGGGGGCGCCGGAAGATCCCTCACCGCCGCCTGAACTAGTATCCCTTCCAAAGCAAAAAATAAACCATTTCCTCCCAATAATAAGCCCGCAATGGCTGCAGACTTCCGCCTCGATTGACTATATTTTATTTCCATATCCGTCGCTGACTATGGTGGTTTCGAAAAAAACGTCAATTAATATTTTAATATATTTTCAGAAAAAATAAATTTCGTGTATCACTTTACATTGCTGCGAAATATAATTTTCAGTATTGCCATTTTCGGGGAGCGATTTTCCTCGCCCCATGGCCCAAAAATATTCACTAAAAATAACCGACCCAACCACCGCCGCCATCATCGCCGCCGAACTCCTCCGCCAACAACAACATATCGAACTCATCGCTTCGGAAAATTTCACTTCCCCCGCCGTCATCGAAGCCGTGGGGAGTATCCTCACCAATAAATACGCCGAGGGCTACCCCGGCAAACGCTACTACGGGGGCTGCGCCTTCGTCGACCAAATCGAGTCGCTCGCCATCGAACGCGCCCAACAACTCTTCCATTGCGAACACGTCAACGTCCAGCCCCACTCCGGTAGCCAGGCCAATACGGCGGTGTACCTGGCGTGTCTCAAGCCCGGCGATAAAATGCTCACGATGTCCCTTGAACACGGCGGCCACCTCACCCACGGTTACGCGAAAAATATCAGCGGCATGCTCTACGAAGTCGCCCACTACGGGGTTTCGGAAAAGACCGGCGAAATCGACTACGACCAGCTCGAATCCATCGCCAACGAATGGCGCCCGAAGATGATTACCATTGGTGCGTCGGCGCATTCGCGGACCATCGATTTTGCACGCGTCGGACAAATTGCGCAGCGGTGTGGAGCGCTACTCATGGCGGATATCGCGCACATTGCGGGGCTCGTAGCGACCGGGTTACACCCTTCGCCGGTCCCCCACGCCGATTTCGTCACGACCACTACCCATAAAACCCTTCGCGGGCCACGTGGCGGCATGATTATGTGTAAAAAAGAATTTGCGAAGGCCATTGATTCGGTACTATTTCCCGGGATTCAGGGGGGGCCGCTGATGCACGTCATTGCGGGGAAGGCGGTTTGTTTTTTGGAAGCGCTACAGCCCGAATTCAGGCGGTATCAGCAGCAAATTCTTGACAATTCCAAAGCACTTTGCGAAGCGATGAAGGCGCGGGGATTTCGGATTGTGAGTGGCACGACGGATAACCATTTATTTTTGATTGATTTACGGCCAACGCACCCGGAAATTAGTGGGAAGGACGCGCAAACGGCGTTAGAGCGGGCGAACATCACGCTCAACAAGAACACGATTCCCAATGAGACGCGCAGTCCTTTTCAAGCGAGTGGGGTACGCATAGGGACGCCGGCCGTGACGACGCGCGGCATGGGGGTGGGCGAGATGCTGCAGATTGCCGGATTATTGGCGGAAGTACTTGAAAATATAGCTAATGAGGGTATTATTACCGGAGTCAAGCGGCGGGCTATCGAACTCTGCGCCGACTTCCCTTTGCCGTATTAATTTTTCACCCGTGACACCGCTGAATTTTTAGTGAGAATATATTGAAAATATTACCAATGAAAGTATTATTACCGAAGTTAGGCGACGGGCCATCGAACTTTGCGCCGGTTTCCCTCTGCCGTATTAATTTTTCACGATAATTTTTTGCGCTTGACAACAATTCTATTTTCCCTATGCATATTTAATCAATGGGTAGGGATATTGGGAATTGCGGGTGGTTTAGCCGTCGGCGAAAGAATATTTTTTACACGAGTTTCGCATTAATCGCAGCGGTGTGCGTAGCGCCGAAGTTGCGAGCTTCTGCGCCAACCATCGAGGAAGAAGTACAATCGTTACTCGCCAAATGCGACGTGGGACAAGCGGCATCTTGTTCCTCCAGGGATAAATTTTTTAGCCGGGGATTCGCAGCGATTTTACATAAACGGAGGGCGGATCTAGCAGCTCTGAAACCCGGACCAATAATCGACCCCCTGGCCCTCGAAGCCTTGTCGGAAGCCCGAAAACCCAATCCAATAGCCATAGAATTGAGCACGTGGCTGAGTGCTATGGTTGTCATTTCCGCGGACCACGTCATCGGAATCGCCCCACGCATCCCAAAAATGTTTTACGACAAACCCACGCCCACGATCCTTTACAAAGAATTGGCGCGCCTGGCTTTGGAACAGGTTTTGTCCCGCGCTTTGGAGTTTGAATGTTTTGAAAATTTTGTAAAAATTATGGCGCAACGCACGTCCAGCGTACTTTTCGAACTCATCACGCAGCATTTGAAGGAATTTGGCCATCATATCGAAGCGCTTCCCGACGACGATTCGCCGAGAATAGAATTTTCAGCGAAACACGGCCCGTTGATTATGGAAGCCATCTGCTCCGTTATTTCGGATTACGCGAAATTATTCCCCCGCGCCAAAGGTAATTGTGCGGCACATTTTTCCCCAAAATTTGCGGCTAAAGCGGCGAAATTAATGACCGGTTTGAATGCCTCCTCGCGCATGCCCATTAGTGTTTTGAATGATCTTCAGGAAACTTTGGTCCGTGAAATCATTGGCGCGACCGAAGCCCTCCTCGAAACTTCTCCCGACAAATCCGTTTTTGACACCAGCGCAGATGCCACAACCCTCGCCCTGCAACACTTCCTCCCGGTCATTTCGTGCGCCGGACAGCTATGGGGTTTTGGGAACGGGCTGAAAGACGAGTCCAGTTTTTTCAAAAAACTCAAGACGGCGATTCAAGATAGCGAGGAAATCATGAAGCAAATCTCGGATGTCAAGAAAAAAAAGAAAAAAAGTTCTGACGCAGAGGATTCGGCCGAAAAGCAAGGGCCAGAAAGGAAGAAAAAAGCTCCCAGTTCCGCCAAAAGTTTCGCTGGACACATCATAACCCAAATGAGAAAAATAACAAAAAAGTATTTCGATGCATTTGGCAAACGCGAGACATTCGGCAACATAGCCTCTCCTCTGTGAGTGCAGGCCAACTTCGCGCCACGGAATTATCCCCACAGAATTAATTTTTTACTAATTTTTTAAAATATTTAGATATCTGACACATTTTTTTAACGAAAAACACCTGGCAATTCGCCCCCCTTCCACTGCAAACGCAACGCCGGCCCTATACCCAGAAAATTCCGGCCAAATAACAGCCGATTTTAACCCCCACGCCCCAAAAGAACGTTGACGGTCGCCGTTTTATACTTTGAGTGCAGCGTCGATGAACAAGGGTAATTTGACCATACTCGATGCCAACGAGGCAACGGCAAATATCGCTTACCGACTCAGCGAAGTCATCGCAATTTATCCCATTACGCCGTCTTCGGCAATGGCTGAATTTTGCGACGAGTGGCGTACACAGGGTAAAAAAAATATTTGGGGGATCGCTCCGGAAATCGTCCAGTTGCAATCGGAAGGCGGCGTCGCAGGCGCTATCCACGGCGCACTCCAATCGGGGACGCTGGCTACCACTTTCACCGCTTCCCAAGGCTTACTGCTGATGGTCCCCAACATGTTTAAAATTGCTGGGGAACTGTTGCCGTTTTGCATGCACGTGGCGGCGCGTTCCGTGGCGACCCATGCGCTATCGATTTTCGGCGACCACTCCGACGTCATGGCTTGTCGCTCGACGGGTTTTGGATTTTTATGTTCGTCGTCCGTCCAAGAAGCTCACGACATGGCAGCCATCGCCCACGCCGTTACGCTGGAGACGCGCATTCCGTTTCTTCATTTTTTCGACGGCTTTCGGACGTCCCATGAGATGAATAATTGCAAGCTCCTGACCGACGACGAATTGCGCGCGCTCATCGACGAACGCCACCTCTCCGCGATGCGCCAACGGGCATTAACGCCCGATCGCCCCACGATCCGCGGTACGGCACAAAATCCCGATGTATTTTTCCAGGGCCGGGAGGCGGCTAACATTTTTTACGACAGCGTCCCGGAAATTCTCGAAAAATATTTTCGGAAATTCGAGTCACTGACGGGGCGGCGGTACAACCTCTTCGAGTACGACGGCCACGGGGGTGCGGAACATGTGACGATTGCGATGGGTTCTGCGACGGAGACGCTACGGCTGGCGGCGACCCCTTACAATCGGCAGCAGGACATGGATTATCTCCCGGACGTTGGGGTGGTGAAGGTGCGTTTATTTCGGCCATTTTCGGCAGCACATCTACTGGCGACGATCCCAAAAACGACAAGGACTATCGGCGTTTTAGACCGCACAAAGGAACCGGGAGCGCTCGGCGAACCACTATTTTTAGACGTTGCGGCGGCCATCCAGCAATCCAAGCGCAATAATATTCAGGTCATTGGGGGGCGTTACGGTTTAGGTTCGAAGGAATTCACGCCGGAGATGGCGCGGACGATTTTTGAAATACTCGGTTTATTTGGGACGAAGGATCATTTTGATCGCGATCGCAGTTCGGGTTACGAGGTGTACATGCGTTCTCCGCTGATCATGCAGGCGCTTGCGAACGGCCATCCGCGGCATGATTTTACGGTGGGGATCAACGACGATGTGACGCGCCGGTCCATTGATTTGCAGGACGAAAACGCGTCGACGAAGCCCTACGACTGCCTCTACTACCACCACCGCGACAAATTATTTCAGGCGATATTTTACGGTTTAGGGTCCGACGGGACGATTGGGGCGAATAAAAACACGGTCAAGATCATCAGCGACGGGACCAATCAATACGCGCAGGCTTATTTTGTTTACGACTCGAAGAAATCTGGGGCGATGACGATTTCCCATCTGCGTTTTGGGGCGGAACCGATTGAGGCTCCCTATTTGATTCAGGAAGCGGATTTCATTGGCTGCCATCAATTTTCGTTTTTAAACCGCCTCGACATCCTAAAAAATGCCCGCCATGGCGCTATTTTACTGATTAATTCGCCGCACGGGAAGGAGCAGACGTGGGCACATCTTGTGCGGGAGGTCCAGGAGGATATTATTAAAAAACATTTAAAAATTTACATCATCGACGCCTACGGTGTTGCGCGCGCGGCGGGCATGGGGGGGCGCATTAACGCGATTATGCAGACCTGTTTTTTTGCCATTTCCGGGGTACTGGCGAAGGACGAAGCGATCGAAAAAATCAAGCAATCCATTCAAAAAACTTACGTAAAAAAGGGGGAAGAGGTCATCCAAAAAAATTGCGAGGCGGTCGACAGGGCGCTCGAAAATCTCTTCGAACTCGGCGACGTCGCTGCGCTAAAGGCGGATAATCCGGCTCACCGCGCGCCCATTGTAGCGGAAAATGCGCCCGATTTTGTAAAAAATACGATTGCCAAAATCATGGCTAACGAAGGTAACGAGCTCCCCGTCAGCGCGATGCCGATCGACGGGACTTGGCCGGCGGCGACCACACAGTGGGAAAAACGCAGCATTGCTCAGGAAATTCCGCAGTGGGACCCGGCGATTTGCGTCCAATGCAACAAGTGTTCCGCGGTTTGCCCCCACGGCGCCATCCGCGCGAAATATTACCCCGAAGCCGCTCTGCTAAACGCTCCGGAAGGATTCAGGGCCGCCGATTTCCGTTCCCGCAACCTCACCGAACAAAAATTTACCATACAGGTTGCGCCGGAAGATTGTACGGGTTGCGCGCTATGTAACGAGGTTTGTCCCGCAAAAAATAAGCAAAATCCCGGTAAAAATGCGCTCAGCATGGTCCCCAAAGCGTCCGTTTTGGAGCGGGAAAAACAATGTTTCGAGTACTTCCAATCGCTGCCCCAACCGCACGTCGAGAGCGTCACCGACATCAAATCATCGCAATTCCGCCGGCCCCTATTCGAGTATTCCGGGGCGTGCAGCGGCTGCGGCGAAACGCCGTACATCAAGCTTTTGACACAACTTTTCGGCGACCACCTCCTGATCGCCAACGCTACGGGTTGCTCGTCGATTTACGGCGGCAATTTACCGACGACCCCCTACGCAACCAACGGCGACGGCCACGGCCCCGCTTGGGCGAATTCGCTTTTCGAGGACAACGCGGAATTTGGCTTCGGGATCAAGATCGCTACGGAAAAAAAACGGGCCATTGCCCTGGAATTACTCGAGCGCCACGCCTCGATTTTCGGCGACGATTTAATCGCACGGATCAAAAATAGCGCGTCCATTGGCGAACAACGCCAACTGGTTACGGCCGTCCAAAGGAGAATACAGGAGGAGGAAAATCCCGCTCCGGAGCTCATATTTTTAAGGGATTTGAGCGGAGATTTGGTCCGCAAAACGACGTGGATTATCGGCGGCGACGGTTGGGCTTACGACATCGGTTACGGCGGCCTGGACCACATTTTAGCCAGCGGAACCGATATAAATGTTTTAATTCTTGACACGGAAGTTTATTCGAATACGGGTGGGCAGCAGTCGAAGGCGACGCCGGCCGGAGCAATCGCGAAATTTGCCGCCGCGGGGAAGTCGGCTCCCAAAAAAGACATCGGTCTACTGGCCATCAGCTGCGGCAACATCTACGTCGCGCAGATTGCTTTGGGGGCCAACGACGCGCAAACCGCCAAAGCCATGTTGGAAGCGGACGCGTACGCGGGGCCGTCGCTGCTGATCGCCTATTGTCCGTGCATCGCCCATGGATTTGATTTACGGATGGGTTTGGAGCAGCAGAAAAAGGCGGTCGCGAGCGGGCACTGGCCGCTTTATCGCTTTAATCCTCAGAAAAAATCGGCTGGGAAAGTCGGATTTAGTTTAGATTCCGGGGAGCCGACGATTGATTTGGGGGCGTACACGAACCAGGAGATGCGATTCAGTGCGCTACAACGGAGTGATCCGGAGCGAGCTGGGCAATTTCTCCGCGACGAGACGGCGCGCATTTGCGCGAAATACGACTCACTCAAGCGCTTGCGGTAAAATTTTCCTTTTATTTTCTCGGCGTTCCCGCCAAACCGCTTGGCTATATTTTTTCATAAAATCCTCTCATATATAATACCTATTTAAGGCAAATTTAAATTTTGCAAGAAAAATCGCAACAAAAATTGGGTTTGGGGAAAATTTTTCTATGATTTGGGCATTTTTTGGCCAAGATCGGGCCATGGACACTTCGGTTTCGCTCCTCATTTTAGCGGCTGGGCTAGGGTCGCGGTTTGGTTCGGACAAGCAGATTTTACAAATTCCTCCGTTAGGGCTTCCGATTTTCGCATTTTCTTTACAAGATGTCCTAAAAAATGGCGTCACGCACGCGGTTATTGTCACGCGATTTGAGCTGGCTGATTTTTTTGAAACGAACATTTTTCCGCGTTTTCCGGCGGTTCATTTTGACATTATTTTTCAAGATCTTGCGGGGCCGGAACTCCCCCGAAACCGCATAAAACCTTGGGGAACTGGGCATGCAGTACTTTGTGCGCGGGAGTACATTCGGGGTAATTTTGTCGTAATCAACGCGGACGATTTTTACGGGGCGGATGCGATTAAGGCGGCCATTAATTTTGTAAAAAAAAGCGGCGCCGAATGTTGTTGCATCGGGTATCCGCTGGTTCGGACGCTTTCGGCGGGCGGGCCGGTTTCGCGGGGAATCATTGAAGTGGATTCGGAAAATTACGTCACGGCGATTACGGAAATCACGCAAATTCAGCGGCTAGCGGACGGTTCTATTATTTCTCTCGATTCGTCGAAAAATTTTGATCCGGCTTTATTGTGGCCGCGGCGGTTTGTTTCGCTCAATTTATTTGGTTTGGGCGGGGATATTTTTATAATTTTAAATCAAAAATTTCATCTTTTTTTACAAAAAAATCAAAATTCTCTCACTGCTGAGTTTTATCTTCCCGAGGCGATTGCGGGGCCTGACGTTTTAGGCGTTGGGGTAGCGATGAAAATGCTTCCGACGCGGGGTTATTGGTTTGGGGTGACTTATCGGGAGGACTTGTTTTTGGCGGAAAAGCGGCTTAGGGAATTTGTGCGCAGGGGGTTATACGCGTAAATTTTACAAAAATTCACAAAAAATCATTAGAAAATCTTACATGAATGGGAACAACTACCTCTCGATTTATTAGGAATATTAATAACCGCTTCCATTACATTTTTTAGCAAAATCTTATATCAGTAATTTTTATATTAATAAATTATTATAAATCAGTGCTTCTTGTTTTATTAGAAATATTAATAATGAATCGAAAAAATTTTCACGAATTTACGATAATTGTCTATAATTGCAAAAAAATATTAAAAAAATAAGAAGCGCCTCAGTAAAGGTTCAACACCCGATTCCGAAAAATCTAAATACCGAAGCGCTATCTCAAACTATGAAAAAAACAAAAAACACATTATCAGTCTCAAAAATCACACATCATTCCACGCGCAATCTCAGAGACAGAAACCATATTTTCCAAAAATTCCACAATAGCAAGCCCAAAATTTATACCCGCCGCAGGACCACACCCCGTAATAACGTTGCCATCGCGTACCACAGCCTCGTCGAGGCGCGCATTTTTCATCTCGGAAATCATCGAAAAATGGCATGTATACTGGTGTTTTTCGAGTATTCCCAGGTCGTGCAATAATATGGGCGCCGCACAAATTGCGGCTATAAGTTTTCCCTTATCGTACTGTTCGTGGATGAATTTTAACAATTTTTTATCATTTCTGAGTTGCAAAACACCAGCGCCGCCAGGGATGACGATCGCATCGAAATGATCGTCCGGAATGCCAACGATATCCGCTAAACATGAGATTTTATGCGCCCCAACAACGATTTTTTCACCCGTTAGAGACGCCACAACGACACACACGCCCGCACGCCTCAGCACATCCACTGCGCTAATTGCTTCAATTTCTTCAAAATCGGTAAATAAAAAAATAAGCGCTGATTTCATAAATTATTGAAAAACTTATATCCAGCATCCGATATGCCAGTGCTCACATTATAATAAAATCTAACAAATCCAAAGTCATCAATCATCAGCATATCTAATTAAAGAAATCTTATCAATAAAAAAACTTATACTCAACGGCACTTCAATGCCACCATCATAAATAAATTCAATAAATTCAAAGCCATCAATTATTAGTATATTTACCTAAGGAAAACTTATACTTTTGCGTCCACTAAAAATTTTGTTGCTTTTGTACCCCATTTTACAGCTTTGGCTTCAAAAATAAAAGTTCACGGCCCGTCCGAGATTCGATGTCCCGCCAATGCCGAAGCCGTAATTCCACCACAACAAGACTTCCATTGGGAATTTCCTTATATTCGGAATGCGTAATCGATTCCAATAAGTCCGTCACACCCTGATTATTAGCAATTAACATCACCGAAGCTTTTTCGTCCGGTAAAGATTGTAAAATATCAAGAATTTTTCGAAAATCGGCATTGTACAATTCTTCGCGAATGTCAATAACATTAACTAATAAGCCAAAAATTTCGCGAATGCGCTTCGCCGTTTCGATCGAACGACGCGCGCCACTGGTCAAAATCACACTCGGCCGCATGCCGGCCGCCACCATTTGCGCCCCAATCGAATCGACTTCCATGACCCCTCGCTCATCCAATTCGCGCTCGCGATCAATCGCCCCAATCGCCGCATGAGCGTTCCTAACTATGTACAATTTTTTCATACTTTTTTCCCATATCATCGCCCATAAAGGCAAATATTTCCACGCCTTTTGCAGAATTTTGACACAAATCTTCCGCAAAAGTCACCTTATTTTTCTGAAAAATAGTAATAATCGTGGACCCCCCAAAGCTGAAAAATCCTTTTTCTTCGCCTTTAAAATAGAGGTGTCCGACCTCCGCCGTCTGCGTGATGCTGCCGACACAAGTCGCGCCCACTTCGACCATCAAAAATTGATCCACGTCCCTCGATTGCAAAACGGAAACGATGCGTTTATTTTCAAAAAATATTGCAATTTTTTTACAAACCGCCAGGGGATTGACGGAAAAATAATCGCCATTTACCTTATAAATTTTGCGAATAACGGCGTCGCACGGAAAGTGGAACCGATGGTAATCCGCGGGGCAGAGGCGGGAAATGACGGCCGCGCCGTTCTGAAAACGCTTCAATAATTCGTCGTTACGGAGCAACTTTTCGAGATCGAATTTTTGTCCTTTTACATAAAAAGATGGCAAATTTTCAAAATTTTCGACCAAAAGGTGCCGACCATCGCACGGAAATACGATTTTCCTGTAATCCACTGCGATAGGTCGTGCGTCTTTTTTTAATTTTCTTGTAAAGAAATCATCAAAATTAGCAAAATCTTCAACTTTTTTTTCGGCCGTCAGCATGTCGATTTTATGGCGCTCGACAAAAGAACGTATGCACTTTTTGGACGCGGGATGGCGCATAAAGTAGCCAAAAATTTCGGAAAAAAATTTACGTTTGACGAAGCAATGGAGCGCCAACGGCCCTACGACAGAATGGTACAAAAATTTCAGCAAAATTCCTCCGCAAACGGCTTCCTCCTCCAATGATTTCGTATAGCGGTTGTAGAATTTAATTGCGCCCTCCATGCCAAACCAAGGCCCAGTGAAACAAAAATCGCCGCGATGGAAAGAAAAAAATATTTCAATGAAAGCTCACTCGCCCATAAGTTTTTCTTATTATAAATTTTTTATTATTAATATTTTGCTTATATATTACTTTTTTCCGTAAATTTTTCTTCACTTTTTTTAAAATTTCAATATAAATAGGACATGGAAACGTTTTTAATGAGTGTATTGGACGAGGAGAACTGGCAGGTTTTGGACAAAAATGTCTTCGGAAATCCCATTTTTAAGTGGCTTATCGGCGTCGGTGTAGTATTTTTCGCGCTGTATTTTTACCGCAAAAGATGTGCGAACCGCATTCGCGTTTGTACGACTGATCGCGGTCCCATTTTTTTGAAAAAGTCTGCGCTTAAAAATGCTGTAAAAAAAATTTGCCATAAAATCCTTCCGCAATCAAAAACGCGTGTAAAAGTTTGCAGTTGTTTTGGTAAAATTAGATTAAAAATTTCAATAGTTTGCCCCTACAACATTCAACCGATTAGCGTCCAACTCCAAGACGAAATCATTCGCATATTAAAACAAGAAATCGGCATTAACAATCTCGGGCCCGTACGCGTTGTCGTGGACAAAATCACCGGCCCCATACAAGTTTCATCAATAAATATGCCATTTTCACCGGCGTTGGACTGCGAATCTCCGGCCAACCCCGACGATTATTGTCCAACAAAAAATGCGGATCACAATGAAAATTTCTGTTTCGAACAACCAAACGATGAACAGCAAAACGGAAAATAAATGTAAATTTTACGCCACTTATTGGTGCCACTTAAATGTAAATTTTTACAAAATACAAACAATAAAATGACCTCTAAATTGCGCTATGGATCGTGCTCGATGGTAAACGTTCTGTAAAAAAACAGCAAATTGCAGCGGCGGCGGCGTCAGTTTCGTCAAAACCAACATCAATATGAATCTTCAAAATCGCCTGTACCATGCGCGAAATCTGTTCCTTCGACGCTCGACCATAGCCGCAAATCGCCTGCTTAATGCGGAGCGGCGCATATTCAAAAATCCCTAAATTTTGGCCCGCGACCGCCGCTAAGGCCGCACCACGCGCCATCCCCATGACCTGCGCCGTTTGAAAATTTTGTACATAAATTGTTTGCTCAATGGCACAAACTTTCGGCTGATAATGCCTAATTGCCACATTAATTGCCGTAAAAATTTTATAAACACATTGTGAAAATAATTCTTTGGCAGGGCTCTTCACCGTCTGAGAAAAAATTAAATCCACTTCATCGCGACTTTTAACGTCAATCACGGCGAGCCCCGTTCCGCGCAAACTCGGATCGATCCCCAGTATGCGCCCGCGAAACGGCTCCAATACTCGCCCAATGGCTACATGACCGCCACTTTTGGGCCGCGATAATCGCCCATTTGTAAAAAAATCTGTCCATAATTTTCGGTTGCCCCGCGCCGCACTCATCAATTTTCCTACAAAAATTACCAATCTCATTACAAAAATCAATGCATTTTATAATATTAAATTATAGTTGCGGAAAAATAAAATTAAAACTTGACACGCCCCACCGCGCGCATTACAAATGGGTTATTAAATTATGATTAAATGGCTAAATATGCATCGAAGACGTCATTTTGAGCACGCTGGTAATGACACTCAACGCGAGAACGGTCACCATGGAAAAGGCTAGCCCCATCGCAACCGCCGTCACCGCCGTCATTAACATGTTGAGATGCTCGATCAACGCCGTGTGGTAGATTTTGAATATTTCGCGAAAAGATGAAGCCAAATCACCCGTATTTTCCCCAACAGATAATAAGTCGAGCCCCAAATCTGGGAAAATGGCGTTCTTCTCAAACGCCTGCGTCATCGATACGCCGTCGAGGACCATTTTTTTGGAATCCGTGAATCGCTCGCGAAAAAAAGCATTTTCCGACGCTTTCTCCGCTAACGTCATCGCCTCCGTCATGTTAATGCCGCTGCCCAACAACGTCGCCAACAAATTCGCCGTCTGACAATAAAAATTTTCCTTGATAACCATGCCGCCAATGGGGATTTTCAGCGACCATTTATCAACGTTATACTTCCCCTTTTGCGTACCGCGGTAGGCGAAAAACCCAATGAAAATCAGGGCCGCGCCGCCAATAATAGCCCACCAATATTGCAACGCAAAATTAGAACAGACCACCAAACACTTCGCAATCGCCGGTAAATCACCTCCCAACGAAGAAAGCATTTTTTGCAATCTCGGCATGACAAACAGCAAAAAAATGAGCATCACCGCAAAACCGATCATGCAAACGGTCGCTGGATACGCCATCCCCGCAATAAATTTTTTCTTAATCGCCTCCTTCGTTTCCAAAAAGTCGATCAAATTACGAATCACGGGCACCAAATTCCCTGTTTTTTCACCGGCCTCGATGGTGCAGACAGTATTTTCATTGAAAATACTGGGGAAATTTCGCATGGCTGCCGCAATCGTTTTCCCCTCGCAAACATCTTTATAAATTGTCTCTGCCAGTAATTTTTCCTGTGGATTTTTAAGTCGCAGGCGCATGATCCGAATCGCATCACCGATAGCAAGACCTCCCGCGTGAAGTTGTAAAAACTTCTGCAGAAAATTGAGCGCTATTTTACTTTTGCTCGCCCCAAATGAAAACGAAAATGCACTTTTTTTACCTTCTACCGCACCACCTTCCGCCAATGACGTCGCATTAATGCCACGATTTTTCAGCATCACAATAGCAGATCTCCGGTCATTCGCCTCGATCGTCCCCGATATACTCCGACCACCAGCATCTTGCCCTTTATACGCAAATTTTACCATAACTTGGCGCTATTGTATAAAAATACATTCCACTGACAATCCTAATTTTGCAAAGAATTATAACTAAAAATAATCTACCGCTCCTATTTTCAAAAATTTTCACACTCCTTCCCAACCATTTTTCCATTAACTTAAATAAAAAAAAACTTGTCAAGCATTTTTTTTAAAATCACGAAAAATAATTTTGCGCGCCACAATAAAAGGTTGCCGCGACGGATTTTGTAATTTCTTTAAGATGATGACTTCTCTGGAAATGCGCAATTTAGTGCTCAATGTCGGCGAAAAACGCGTTTTGAATCATTTTTCCCTGAAAATTCCTGCCGGCGAAGTACATATCTTGATGGGGAAAAACGGCGCGGGAAAAAGTTCGCTCGCGAAAGCAATTGCGGGACATCCCGACTACCAAATTTCCGATGGCGAAATCATTTTCGACGGCCAAAACATCGCACAACTGCCTCCCGAAAAGCGCGCGCGACTGGGTATTTTCCTCGCTTTCCAGAACCCGATCGAGATTCCCGGCGTATCGATTGCAAATTTCATTCGTGCGGCCATGAATGCGCAAAATAAGAAAATGGCGACCGTTGAATTTTACAAATTACTGCACGAGAACATGGATCGGCTTGGATTGAAGCGGGAATTTTCGTCGCGCGCGATCAACGTTGGATTTTCTGGCGGCGAAAAAAAACGCTGCGAAATCCTCCAACTGCTGATGCTCCAGCCGTCATTTACTATACTTGATGAAATCGACAGCGGCCTTGACATCGACGCCCTTAAAATCGTGGCCGACAGTATAAATTCGCTGCGTTCCGAGCATTTTTCTGGTTTAATCATCACGCATTATCGGCGTTTTTTGGACCACGTTATTGCGGACAGGGTCCACATTTTGGAAGGCGGCAAAATTATTTTGTCGGGCGGCTGTGAAATCATTCATGAACTCGAAGACAAAGGTTATACGTTTTTTGAACAAGAAAAAAATGCGACGTCGCCACAAGTATAAGTAATTGTGCCAATTATCATAAATTATAACTAATAAAATGCCAGCCAATGCCTCCAAATTTCAATTTTTTTTACCTCAATTTATTTTTCCTTTTAATTCCGAAACCAGTCCCAATTACCCATCAGTCGCCTGCATTAATAACGCCAACGCAAGAAAAAAATCTGGTACCATCAAAAATATAAGCCATATTACTAATTATCATAAATTATAACTAATAAAAATACCAGCATGCCCCCCAACCCTAACCCAATTTACCCCTTTAACGCCGGCACCGGCCTCAATCGCAATACCATCGAATACATCAGCCACATCAAAAATGAAGACCCATGGCTCCTTAACTTCCGCCTCAACGCCCTCCAAACCTTCCAGTCAATCCCTATGCCCCCTGTACTGAAATCGTACGGCACCAACGCCCTCGATTTCGACCATATGCACTTCTACCTCGCCAATAACCTCGACCCTAAACACTCCTGGGACGACGTCCCCAATGCCGTGAAAACGACCTTCGACCGCCTCGGTATCCCCGACCACGAACGTAAATTCCTCGCCGGCCTCGAAGCCCAATTCGATAGCGAAGCCGCCTATAACCGCATCCAAGATACCCTCGCCCAACAGGGCGTCATTTTTACCGATTCGTCTACGGGTTTGAAAAAATATTCGGAAATTTTTAAAAAATATTTTACATCCCTAGTCCCCGTTAATGATAATAAATTTAGTGCGCTTAACAGTGCGGTTTTCAGCGGCGGCAGTTTTATTTACGTCCCCAAAGGCGTGAAATTGAAACAGCCCCTGCAAGCATATTTCCGCATCAATGCTAAGGATTTCGGCCAATTCGAACGCACACTCATCGTCGTCGACGAGGACGCCGAAGTCACTTACCTGGAAGGTTGTACCGCCCCACGCTTCGAAACCGCAACCCTCCACGCCGCCGTCGTCGAACTCATCGCCCTCAAAAATGCTAAAATTCAGTACATTACTGTCCAAAATTGGTCCAACAATGTTTACAATCTTGTTACAAAACGCAGCGTCGCCCACGAAAATGCCCAGGTCCTCTGGATCGACTGCAATATCGGCTCGAAATTGACGGTCAAATACCCCGCGATCCTCCTCGCCGGCGAACGCGCCCACGGCGAAATCCATTCCATCGCACTCGCCACAGAACAGCAAATCCAAGACACCGGAGCGAAAATTACCCACCTCGCCAACCACACCACCTCCAACATCATCTCCAAATCTATCTCAAAAGGTAATGGACTGGCGTCCTACAGGGGCACTATTTATGTAAAAGAAGGTGTAAAAAATTGTAAAAATCACACGCAGTGCGACGCCCTCCTCATCGACAGTCCCAGCCGCAGCGACACTTATCCAAAAATTACCGTCCATGGCGATAAAAATCGCGTGCAACACGAAGCCAGCGTCTCAAAAATCGACGAGGAGCGCCTCCACTACTTGCGGCAGCGGGGCATCGCTAAAAATCAGGCGACCAGTCTTTGTGTCAATGGTTTTGTGAACGAGCTGATCCAGGAATTTCCGCTGGAATACGGCGTCGAACTCCGGCGCCTCATCGACCTCGAAATCGATCCCACATAAAACGAACGAACGCTAAATTTTTATACATTTTCCGTTGAAAAATTACGCAAAATACTTACGCTGCGAATATGGGATACAGAATATACGCAAGAAAATTGCCTCTTTTTTCGTTTACGTTTTTCTTATTTTCGGGTTTGGGGAGCAATCCTCTCACCGCGAAATTCGCCATTCAGGAGCCCATCGATCTCCCCGCCGCGACTATTTTTTCTCCGGAACAACACGCAAACATCGACATCGCCCCGCATGAAACGCTTTACAAAAAGATAAACAATCATCCTTCTGCTGAATCCGCCGCGACTACTTTTGATCCTTCTTTCGTCATTCCGGAGCCCGTCGATTTCCCCGCCGCGACTATTTTTTCACCGGAACAACACGCAAATGTCGACATCGCCTCGCATAAAATGCTTTGCGAAAGGGTCGCCGAAAAACAAAAAAAATTCAAAAATACCCACCTTCTCATCGTCCCCAATACCACTTCCAACATCAAATACATCATTTTCGGTGGGATTTCCCCGCAAAAGGAGCTCAAATTGGATGAAATCGACTCGCTGAAAATTTTCGGACTCAGTAGGGGGGATACGAGGAATCAATTTGCTGCGCTGGCGGAAAATCCGGCGCGTATGAAGGGGCGGGCGCTCAAAATATTCGAAACGTCCTATCGATCTTTTTTGCAAAAAATTGACGAATATATTGCATTTTTCGAAGAAAAATTCGATGGAATTTTCCTGCAAAACATTAAAAAACTCCGCGCTCAATTTCAGGTCGCCCGCGATCGGCTGCAAAGGTGGCTGAAGCGCCTTCACGGCCCAGATATCGCCGATCATTTCAAAAAGGTGATTGATTTGGCGCTCGGCCTCCCCGATAACCCGCCATTTAACCACCTCCAAGAACTTTTCCGGCCGGAACTTTTGCTGTTTTACGCCGTAGAAAATAATATCGCCATTAACGGATTTAATTTTGGGACATTTCGGCAGCAAAATCCGTTGCATTTCTGCTTGGATAAAGACATGGCTCTTTTTTCTGAAATATTATGGGCGTGGTTTTCGACTACAACGGAGCGAGCAGATAAGCGGCTAATCGTCTCCTCTTTCAAGCCAAACGAATGTCCGACGCGCCTGCCTGATTCCCAGTTTCCGCGTTACACTCGCGTACCCAATTTCATCAAAATCGCATTCCGCAAAACAATACCCTGACTTTAAGAGTCTAGATTTATTAAAAAAAATGGGGTGTCAAGAAAAATTTTACTCATTTTTTGAAAAAATTTCTGTTTATTGTACATAAAAGTACTTGAATTTTACGAGGCCGCTCGTGGAGCGAGATAATTTATGCCTGCAACTGGTAAATATAAAAACTATTTTTTCTCTGTTTTTGCATTCTTGGCACGAAAATTGCTATTCTATATTAATAGAATGCTCGGCGCTCAGTCCACAGTAACAAAACGAATAGCCCCAGCCCAAAACATTAATCCCAACAATCGGTCCCAGGGAATAGTCGGCGGCCCTGCATTCTTGGCACGAAAATTGCCGCTCTATATTGATAGAACAGCCGGCGCTCAGTCCACAGTAGCAAAACTAATAGCCCCCGCCCAAAATCTTAATCCCAACAATCGGTCCCAAATAATAGTCAGCGATTCCCCAAAAAATTCCGCTCCCTAAAACTCTAAACACTACAACTTTTCCCACTCATACAAAAAATCGACAAAAAATAGTTGAAGTTTTAATTTTTTAAATAAAGAAAATATTATGGCAAAAATCTTAGGCATCGATCTCGGTACCACCAATTCGTGCATGGCTATCATGGAAGGTGGCCAGGCCGTCGTTATCCCTAATTCCGAAGGCGCCCGTACGACCCCCTCCGTCGTCGCTTTCTCCAAAAATGGCGACCGCCTCGTCGGCCAAGCCGCTAAACGCCAGGCCATCACGAACCCCGAAAATACTATCTTTTCCGCCAAACGCCTCATCGGCCATCGGTACGAAGAAATCAAAAATATCCTCGGGAATCTGCCTTACAAGGTCGTCCCAGGGAAAAATGGTGATGCGGCGATCGAATGTAAAGTTGGTGGTAAAACGGAAATTTTCTCTCCGGAGCAGATTTCTTCCATGGTGCTCGCCAAATTGAAGGCCGATGCGGAGGCGTATCTCGGCGAAAAAATTACCCAGGCGGTCATCACGGTCCCCGCCTACTTCAACGACTCCCAGCGCCAGGCGACTAAAGATGCCGGGACCATCGCCGGCCTCGAAGTCCTCCGCATCATTAACGAACCTACGGCCGCTTCCCTCGCCTACGGCCTCGATAAAAAAAGTGAGAAAAAAATCGCCGTCTACGACCTCGGCGGCGGGACATTCGACATTTCCGTGCTCGAAATCGGCGACGGGGTTTTCGAAGTGAAGGCGACGAATGGCGATACGCTTCTCGGCGGCGACGACTGGGATCGGGCCATTATCGACTTGTTGGCGGACACATTTAGGCGGGAAAACGGCATTGATTTGCGCAGCGATCCGATCGCCCACCAGCGCCTCAAAGAGGAATCGGAAAAAGCAAAAATCGCCCTTTCTTCGGCCCAGCAAACGGAAATTAACCTGCCCTTCATCACCGCCGACGCCTCCGGCCCAAAACATTTAAACGTCACCCTTTCGCGATCGCAGTTGGAAAAAGTCTGCGACAACCTCTACCAGCGCACCATTCAGCCCTGTAACGCGTGCTTTAAAGACGCCGGGTGGACGGCGAAGGACATCGATGAATTGGTACTTGTCGGCGGCATGACCCGTTCGCCGAAGGTGATCGAAGTCGCCCGCGATATCGCCGGAAAAGAGCCGCATCAGGGCGTGAATCCGGACGAAGTCGTTGCCGTTGGTGCTGCGATTCAGGGGGGGGTTTTGAAGGGGGAGGTGACCGATATTTTACTGCTCGACGTCACCCCGCTTACCCTCGGGATCGAGACCGCCGGCGGTGCTTCGACTCCCATGATCGAGCGCAATACAACCATTCCAACCCAAAAAACGCAAGTCTTTTCGACCTACGCCGATAATCAAACGGCCGTCGACATCAAAGTTTTGCAGGGCGAACGCCCCCTCGCCGTCCAGAATAAGACCCTGGGCATTTTTCGCCTGGACGGGATTCCCATCGCGCCGCGCGGCCTCCCGCAAATAGAAGTCACCTTCGACATCAACGCCAACGGGATCCTCAGCGTCACCGCCAAAGACCTCGGCAGCGGGAAAAATCAGAAAATTACGATCACGGGTGCTTCGGGGTTATCCGAAGAGGAGGTGGAAAAATTTCGTAAAGAAGCGGAGAAATTCGCCGATTCCGATAGGAAGGAAAAGGAAAAAATCGAGGCCCGTAACCACCTGGATAGCATGATTTACCAAACCGAAAAACAACTCAAAGATACGGGCGACAAACTGCAGGAATCCGATAGAAAAAAAATGGAAGAGGCCATCGCCGCCGCTAAAAAGGTCTTCGAAAACAGTAGCGCGCCCACCGAAGAAATGAAATCCGCTACCGAAAATTTGACAAAAGTTTTCCAAGATGTGGCCCAGGAAATGTATAAAAACGTTCAAAGTAGCGCCCAAAGTGGTCCGCAAACGCAGTCGGAACGTAAAAAAACAGACGGCGACGTGGTCGATGCCAATTTCGAAGTCGTCGACGATGAAAAAAAATGATGCAATCGCAACAAAAAATATTTATCATGCAGTCACAACGGGACGGATGTGGGATGGATTTGTAAATTTTTAACCCTAATGATTTATTAATTATGAGTACAAATATTCAACCACTAGGAGATCGGCTCCTCGTCAAACAAATCGAGGAGAAAGAACAGGTCAAGGGCGGTATCATTATCCCCGATGCCGCTAAAGAAAAATCCCAGGAAGCAACCGTGATTGCCCTCGGAACCGGCAAGTTGGACGACGACGGTAAACGTCTCGGATTCGATGTTGCCGTCGGCGATAAGGTTCTGATCAGCAAATACGGCGGCACGGAGGTGAAGTGCGATGGCCAAACGTTCATGCTGGTGCGACAGGACGACCTGCTCGCAGTATTTAAATAATGTTTACTAACCCTTAACTTTAATTTGAAAGGATTTTTATATATGGCAAAGCAATTGATTTTTGAAGAACAAGCCCGGAAAAAAGTACTTGACGGCGTCGCGACACTCGCTAAAGCGGTCAAAGTGACCCTCGGTCCCAAAGGCCGTAACGTGTTAATTGAGAAGAAATTCGGCGCATCCACCGTCACCAAAGATGGCGTGACCGTCGCTAAGGAGATCGAGCTCAAGGACGCCTACGAAAATATTGGGGCACAGATGGTCAAGGAGGTGGCCTCGAAGACGTCGGACAGCGCCGGCGACGGAACAACTACCGCGACAATTCTCGCCGAAGCCATCTTCCGCGAAGGATTAAAAAATGTATCCTCCGGCGTGAACCCGATTATGTTGAAACGCGGCATCGATAAGGCCGTTGAAGCGGTTGTAGGCGAGTTGGCCCGCACGTCGAAAAAAGTCGAGACCTCCGAGGAAATCCGTCAAGTGGCGACCGTTTCTGCGAATTGGGACGACGAAATCGGGAAAATTATTGCCGATGCGATGGAAAAAGTGGGTAAGGACGGTACGATTACGGTCGAAGAGGCGAAAACCATCGAAACGTCCCTCGAAGTCGTCGAAGGGATGCAGTTCGACAAGGGCTACCTGAGCCCCTACTTCGTCACCGACCCTAATAACATGGAGTGTGTGCTCGAAAACGCTTATATCCTCATCTACGAGAAAAAAATCAGCGCGCTCAATGACCTACTCCCCCTGCTCCAGACCGTCGCCCAAGGGGGTAAGCCGCTGATGCTCATCGCGGAGGATGTCGAGGGGGAAGCGCTGGCGGCTCTCGTGGTGAATAAGTTACGTGGGACGCTCAATGTTTGTGCGGTAAAGGCGCCGGGTTTTGGCGACCGCCGCAAAGCGATGCTCGAAGATATTGCCATCCTCACCGGGGGAAAATTTATCTCCGAAGACCTCGGCATTAAGCTGGAAAACGTGGCCGTCGACGACCTCGGCCGCGCCAAACGCATCACCATTAGCAAGGAGGACACGACCATCGTCGAGGGGAACGGCAGCCACGACGATATCCAGGCGCGCATCAAACAAATCCGCCACCAAATCGATGAGTCGACTTCCGATTACGACCGCGAAAAACTTCAGGAACGGCTCGCGAAATTAGCGGGTGGAGTGGCGGTGATTCGCGTTGGTGCGACTACGGAACCGGAGATGAAGGAGAAAAAAGATCGCGTCGACGATGCCCTCCACGCTACTCGCGCCGCCGTCGAAGAGGGGATTTCTGCGGGTGGTAGCGTTGCGCTCCTCCGCGCTTCGACCGTCATCGATAGCCTCGATATCCCCTGTCCGGACGGTAAAATTGGTGCGAAAATTGTCAAGCGTGCCATCGAAGCCCCCCTCCGCCAACTCTGCGAAAATGCCGGCGTCGAAGGAGGATTAATTGTCCAGGAAGTCCTGAAAATGAGCGGTACTCAGGGCTATAATGTAGCTACGGGGAAATTCGAAGACCTCATCGCGGCGGGCGTCGTCGACCCAACAAAAGTGAATCGCACTGCCCTCCAAAATGCGGCCTCCATCGCCGGATTACTGCTCACGACGGAATGCATCGTCGCCGATATTCCCGAGGAAAAATCCGCTTCCTGCCGCCATATGCCTAGCCCTGGCATGGACGACATGATGTAAAAATGGGCGTTTTTTCTCCGCCAAGTGGCTCTTGCCATTGGATCTGAAGTCCGGGCCCGCGGCTATGCCGCGGGCAAAATTTATTTTTCGGCCCGGCGCTTCGCGCCGGGCCTGTCTAATTATTGTTTAATTATTGTTTAATTGCAAACCAAAAATTCAAAAATCTAAAACCCCACGCGGATAGAACCAGATCCCCGCATAAAAAAAATTTGCACAAAAAAATAACAGGATATACGCCGCCGCTAATTTCCTCGCCCATCGGACGAAATTTATGCTTGCCAAAATCATACTTTGACAGATTTTTGTAGCGAGTATCTGTGGCCAAAGCGAAGCAAAATATCCATCGGACCCCACCGTTCAGCTTGGAATTCGAACAAGCGCTCCTCGCGGGCTGCATCATCGACGGCGGCCAAGACGGTATTTCGCTGTGTATTCACGAAAAAATTACGCCAGAATCCTTTTATTTGCCCGCCCACGGCCTCATCTACCAGGCGCTGCTCGAACTCTTCAGCGCCAATACGCCCGCGAACGAACTCATTGTGGGGGAGAAATTAGCGGCGGGTGGTTCGCTCGAAAAAGTCGGCGGCTACGACTACATCAACCACATCACGAGCCGT
>JAIROS010000010.1:7500-62433 GCA_031257405.1 Puniceicoccales bacterium
CCGATTGATTTGACTGACAAACTGGCGAAAAAGCATGGTTCGTTGGCGCCCAAAAGTACTAATGATAGATGTGATGGTGTAAATTTTGATTATTTTTCGATTTTTTTTCTAACTTTTTCATTTTTTGTGATGGCTTTGGAGCCCCTATTGATTTGCATTTGGCAGTTTATGTAGGGGGACGGTACCGATTTTTCGGGAGCGCGGATAGCGTGTAAAGGGACGGTTGAGTGCGCGCGTGCTGAGTTTTTTCTGGGTAAATTGGCTTTGTTTGTAAAATTGTTTCCCGTTTTTAGGTTGCCGGTAATACTTTTTCGCCGGAAATTTTTTATATAAATGGCGCATCTCTTTCGCATTTTCTTCCATGACTATTGGATGAGAAAACTTATCCAAACGGCTTTTATTTTTGGGATGCCCTTCGATATATTCGAAAATGAATGTAAAAATTAACAAAAAATAATATTTTGCGACACCGCTCAATTTCATAAAATCTTCCATTCTAGAGGCTAGAATTTTCCCCGCCAAAGACAATGTTTTTGAGCGAAAAATGTCCGCTAAAGGCCGCGAGTAAAAAAAATGAAATATTTTCGCCGAAAATCATTAGAGGGTTGAATTTTGGAAATGTTCTGCTATGTATTGGGAAAAATGAAGATAGTTGAGTAAAAGTGGCCTTTTCAATGCAGTTACGGCAGAAATTTTGTGTCAGCAATCGGCTCGGTTTGCACGCAATTCCAGCAGCCATGATCGTCAAAATTTTTAATAAATATCCGGATATCGATGTCTGGGTCCGCAATTTTGAAGAACAAGTCAATGGGGAAAGTATCATGGGGTTGATGATGCTCGAAGCACACCGCAATACGGAACTTCTGTTCATTATCGATGGCGGTACGATGGAGGAACAACAATCCCTCGTCGCAGAACTGAAATGCCTCTTCGAAAATAAGTTTTTCGAAGATTGAGGCTTTTGGATTAAAACTTCTTGGCCCCGTCGCAGCTTCGCTGCGGGGGCGCTGAGCGGAGCTCAGCGCCTAGGAGCGGGTGCTCCTGCGGGGCCTGGGAAGGCTGGACATATAATCATTTATCAGTTTAGGCGGCGATTTTTTCTTGTAAAGTAAATTTCAGAAAAAGATAATGGGATTATGTTCATCGATGAGACGAGGATTATTTTAAAGGCGGGTAAAGGGGGGGATGGTTGTCTTAGTTTTTTACGGGAGAAGTATCGTCCCGATGGTGGGCCGAACGGAGGGGATGGGGGGCGTGGTGGCGACATTATTTTGTTATGCGACCGCAACGTGACGGATTTGACGCGCTACAAATTTTCTCCGAGTGCTCATGCTGGTGATGGGGGGGGGGGGCGTGGGTCGAATTGTCATGGTGCGGACGGTATTTCTTGTATTTTGCGGGTTCCGGAGGGAACGGTAGTGATTAACGGTGAGACTGGGGCGATTGCTGTGGAATTACTGGAGGATGGGGAAGCGGTTACGTTATTGATGGGGGGGCGTGGAGGTAAGGGGAATGCGAATTTCAAGAGTTCTGTGAATCGGGCGCCGCGCAAGGTAACGCTAGGGGCCGTTGGGGAGACGGGTGAGTTTACATTTATTTTAAAAACCATAGCGGACATAGGTTTAGTAGGATTTCCGAATGCGGGGAAGTCGTCGCTGATGAACATTTTGACGAATGCGGGGCAGAAATCGGCGCCTTATCCTTTTACGACGCTGGGTCCGAAGGTGGGAGTGATTATATATCCTGGGGGTCACGAGAGGCGGACGATTGCTGACATTCCTGGGCTGATTAGGGGGGCGCATGAGAATCGCGGGTTAGGGATGAAATTTTTGAGGCACATTGAGCGTTGCAAGGCGCTATTATTTTTAGTGGACGTAGCGGGTGTAGACGGTCGCGATCCCCTGACCGACTATGCGACGTTGCTATGTGAGTTAGGGCATTACGGTGGCGAGTTGCTCAAGAAGAGGCGTTTTATTGTTGCCAACAAGATTGATTTACCGGGAGCGGAGGAAAATTTGGGGATATTTCGGCGTGGGACTGGCGAAGAAATTTCGGTAATTTCTTGTGCGACGGGTACGGGTATTGAAAAATTAAGGGAAAATTTACGTATTTTTACGCAAGCAATGGATTGAAAAATTTTTTTTCTGCATTAAACTTATTCCAATGGATAAGGCTGTGCTCGTCATTTGCGATGGCTGGGGGATTAATGGAGATCCGGAGTTAGCGCCCTGGGACGCGATTAGTCGAGCGAGGACGCCATTTTTTGACGGCATATGGCGGACCTGTTTGCGCGCGGAAATTAAGACTTGTGGGCGCGACGTCGGGTTACCCCATGGCGTCATGGGCAATAGTGAAGTCGGCCACCAAAATATCGGCGCAGGGAGGATTGTGGACCAGGAAATTGTGCGCATCGACAAGGCTTTTGAGGAAGGAACCGCGGCCAATAATCCCGTCGTCCTCGAAACCATTGAGCATGTGAAAAAAAATCGTAAAAAATTACATCTTTTGGGGCTATGTTCCGACGGCGGGGTCCACTCCGTTTTACGGCATTTATACGGTTTTTTAGAGATTTTTCGGGCGCACGATGTGCCGTCCGTCTGCGTTCATTTCCTCGGGGATGGCCGCGATACGCCCCCTAAAACTGCTCTGAATTACGCGCGTGTGATTGAAAAAAAATGTAAAGAATTAGCTACGGGGCGAGTGGCTACGGTGATGGGTCGTTTTTGGGCGATGGACCGCGATAACCGTTGGGAGCGGGTGCAGCGGGCATACGATTGTCTGACGGGAATTGGGGAAAATCTCAGGGCGAAAAGCGCGGCCGACGCCATCGAGTACTACTACGCGCATCCGGTGGACGAAGCGCGGCAGGGCGACGAATTCATTCTCCCGACGCAGATTACCGATGCCGATGGCAATTTTAGTGGGGCGGTGGAAGATGGCGATGCGGTGATATTTTTTAACTTCCGCGGCGATCGTCCACGGGAAATAACGCGGGCATTTGTCAATGAAAATTTTGATCCATTCCCAAGGAAAAAAAAAGTCGACGTACTCTGGGCGACGCTGACGGAGTACGAACAGGGGCTGTGTCCCCGCGTCATTTTTAGGCGGCCGGAAAAAATGAAAAATATTTTGGGCAGCTATTTGAGCGAGCGTGGTGTGAAGCAATTTCGCTGTGCGGAGACCGAAAAATATGCCCACGTGACGTTTTTTTTCAACGACTACCGCGAAGATCCTTTTCCCGGTGAAGAGCGCGTTTTAATTCCGAGTCCGAAGGACGTCGAAACCTACGATCAGCGGCCCGAAATGAGCGCTTATGGGGTAAAAGACCGGGCGGTTGAGGCGATTTTATCGGAAAAATATGGTTTAATCGTTGTCAATTTTGCGAATGCGGACATGGTTGGGCACACCGGCAATTTAGCGGCGGCTATTCGGGCGGCTGAGGCGGTCGATCGATGTTTAAACGAGCTTATGGTGGCGGTGGAGCAGGTTCATTCGACGATGCTGATCACGGCGGACCACGGTAATGCGGAGCAGATGTGGGATCTTGAAAACGGTGTCCCCCACACGCAGCACACCACAAATCCGGTGCCGCTGGTATTATGTGGTGAGAGACGTGGGGTAATTTCTCTGAAATCCGGCGGGAAGTTGGGGGATTTGGCGCCGACGCTTTTGGATATCATGGGGTTGGAACGGCCTGTCGAGATGGCGGGCATATCGCTCATTAACCGCTAAAATGGTGCTCTTGGAATTTTGGAATCATTGGGCGTGTGGGGCCGTTATTTTTTTAATTGGGGCGTATTTGGGCAGTTTTTTCTATGTTTGCATCGAGCGCATCCCCAAAAATATATCCATTATTGTACCGGGGTCGCGCTGTGATTGTGGGCGGCCCATTCCGTTTTGGCTGAATATCCCCATTTTGGGCTGGCTATTGTTAGGTGGGAGAGCGCGGTGTTGTGGGCGAAGACTCGAATTTTGGTATATTTTTTTAGAAATTTTGACGGCAATTTTAATGTTACTCCTCTGGCGGCAATCGGATCCCTGGGAATTCGTGGTTTATGGGGTTTTTTTCGGACTATTGATCGTCGCTTCCGGCATTGATTTTGCTACGATGACGATGCCCGATCGCTGTACCATCGGCGGAGCGGTTTTAGGAATTGCGGGAAGTGTGTTGCTGGCTCATTTTTCGACTGGCAATTACATTTTTATGGGGGCCATGGCGGCCCTTAGGGGCATGTTTTTGGGGTCGAGCGTATTGCTATGGATCGCGATTTTTGCGGAACTCGTGTTAAATAAGGAGGCGGTCGGCTTCGGCGACGTGAAATTAATGGGATGTATTGGCGCTTTTGTTGGAACGAAGGGCGCGATATTTTCGATTTTTGGCGGGACGTGTCTGGGAATGGTGGTGATTTTTCCACTGTGGTGGTTTTATAATCGACGTAAAAACGAGGTGAAATTAAATAGTTTTTTACCTTTTGGGCCGTTTTTAGCCCTCGGCGCCATTTGCTATTTGCTGTTTTTTAGAGGGGTTGTCGACGCATACTTCTCCCAGATCGAAATACTTTTGGGCTGATTTTGGAATCCGGTAGCCCCACGGGCACACGTCAGGAAGCGGAGCTTCCTGAACCTTTTTTTCAAAAAGGTTCCGCGGTGAACCGCGGACGTGTGCCCGATGAACTGCGGAGAAAATTTATTCCTTTATTTTATGGGCGCGCAATTCCTCACCTTTCCACAGTCGGCGAATATTTTGGGAATGGCGGAAAAAAATGATGATCATCAGGGCGAGGGCGAGGAAAATCATTTCTTTTTGGTAAGCGAAGAGATAGGCATTGAGGGGCAAAGACAGGGCGAAGCAAAGGGAAGCGAGGGATACGAATTGCGTGATTGAGAACACGGAGCACCAAAAAATGATGCCGAGGAGGAGGGCACTTGGCATCAATACAGCCAGGCCTCCGATAGCAGTCGCGACACCTTTTCCGCCGCGAAATTTCAAAAAAATGGAATAGCAATGTCCCAAAACAAGACCGATTAGTAGCGTCGCCCCCATATTATTGGCTTGACTAACGCACGTTTGGTAACAAATTTTTACAATTAAAACAGGCACAAATCCTTTCAGGCAATCGAGAACGAAAACGAGGACACCCCATTTATTGCCGACGACGCGTTTTACATTTGTCGCGCCGGGGTTGCCGCTGCCCTCCTGGAAAATATTGATGCCGTTTATTTTAGCGACGATGAAGCCGAATGGGATGGCCCCCAAAAAATATCCCACGAAAAAAATCGCGAAGTAAAACATAGCCAAAACTGCCCACTATTATAGTTTCGGAACGGCCAAAATACAAGACAAATCGCGATCTTTTAGGCACTTAATTGTTGAATTTTTTTTATTATTTGGGATGTGCTGCGATTTGGTAATAGGGGAACGAATTCTATTTTGGCGCCGATTTTTTCTAACGTGGACCGCTCTTCGGGATCCAGAGTTTCCAATGTGTAATCCGACGATTTTACATAGATATCGGGCCGAAAAATTTCCAATTCACGCGCGAGACGCAGGCCGCCGAACATGAAAATCCCCCTAACACATTCCAGCGCCGCGAGCATGTAAGCCCGTTCTCGCTCGCCGATAATCGGCCGCTGCGGACCTTTTAGCCGATGAATACTCGCATCACCGTTGAGCGCAACCCAAAGTTCGCCGAATCGCGCTGCTCGCTGCAGCGAAAAAATATGCCCCGAATGTAACAAATCAAAGCAGCCATTTGTTAAAACAATGTCATAATTTTTACATTTTTGGCGAATTTGAACGGCCTCTTCGAAGGAAAATAGCTTCGGATTGGCCAGCATAAGCTAGGAAGCGGTGCGCAGCGAACGCGAAAGGGTACATTTAATGCGGTCAAGTACGCCGTTGATAAACGCTTTGGACGCTTTGCCGGAAAACATTTTCCCGAGTTCGATGGCTTCATTGATGGTAACGATCGGCGGAATATCGTTGCGATAGAGCAGTTCGCAGGCCGCGAGCCGCATGATACATAGGTCGACGAGCGCAATGCGCGAAAAATTCCAATTCGTCGCAAAACGATCGATGAGCGCGTCAATTTCAGTTAAATTTTTTTGTAAAAGCGTGACCATCTCCCGCGTAAATTGAAAATCCGATGGATTTTTGTCAAAAATAGCGCAAAGTTCCGACAAATGTTCCGGTTTTGCCCCCATCCGCAAAGTTTCGCACATGTAAACCCACTGCACCGCTAACACACGATTGTCGCGGCGTAACGACATTTTTTGATTTTTTTTACACGTTTCCATGATTTTCAAAGAACAATTTTTAATTTTTCAAGAATTTTGCTCGTCTTTTGGCCTGCTTTTAATCACTTCATCCACAACGCCGTAATCTTTAGCTTCGGGCGCGGACATGAAAAAATCGCGATCGGAATCCTTTTCCACCTTTTCCACGGCCTGTCCCGTACACTCCGAAAGGACATTTGTCAAGGTTTTTTTCCAGCGCAAAAGCTCTTTTGCCGCGATCGATATGTCCGAAGTCTGGCCCGTCGCCTGCCCGGAAGGCTGGTGAATCATGACGCGACTGTTCGGGAGCGCATAGCGTTTTCCCTTTGTCCCGGCGGCTAAAAGTACCGTCGCCATGCTCGCCGCCTGCCCGATGCAGTAGGTCACCACGTCGCAACTCATAAATTTCATCGTGTCGTAAATCGCCATGCCCGCCGTAATACTGCCGCCGGGCGAGTTGACGTACATGTGGATGTCCTTTTTTGAGTCCTCCATTTGTAAAAAAAGCAGCTGTGCCACGATCGCATTCGCCACAAAATCATCGATCGCGGTCCCCAGAAATATAATGCGGTCCTTGAGCAAACGGCTGTAAATATCCCAGGAACGCTCCTGCCGCCCGTCGCGCTCGTAAACATAGGGGAGGGGCATATAAGTTTGACTAATGATTTCCGGCTGCATAATTTACTAAATATTTACAATTGAATCCTCCATTTGGGGTTCCGACTCGGTTAGTGCGCCCGCATTTTCTCCGGAAGCGTCATTTTTTAGGTTGGATACGAGGACAAAATCAAGGGTTTTTCCGAACAGTGCGCGGCGGTGGAGGTCGCGGTTACGCTCGGAATTTTCCCTCAATTCCGCGACCAGTTGATCGGGGGAGATGCGTCGTGCGGCGGCTTCCTGGATAATCATTTGGCTAATTTCCTGTTCACTGACGGTAATGTTTTCCTTTTGCGCAATTTTTTCAAGAATAAAATTGACTTTTGCGCGGTCGTGTGCTATTTCCTGCGCCTCTTCGTAGAGCCTTTCCCGATTATTTTGGGCCGTTTCCGACTGCGTACCTTCGTGGATTTGGCGTTCAATCAGATTGCGAAGGACGTAAATTTGTTCGAATTGCGCGGCACTTTCGGGGATTTCGAACGTCGCGCTATCGATCATTTTTTGGACAATTGTTTCGCGTTGTTCGAAGCGTTGCATCTGCACTTTGCGGCTCCTAATATCCCTTTCTAGGCGCGCTTTAAGTTCCTCTAGGTCCTTGATTTTCAGTTTTTCGAAGAATTCCGCGCCCAAATCCGGGAGAATTTTTTCACGAATTTCAAAAATTTTGACATGATAAATCGCTTTTTTACCCTGGAGCTCAGGTACTTCGAAGTCCGCCGCAAAATCCATCTCGATATCTTTTTCACCGTCAATTTCCATGGCGACAATGCCCTCGGTGACCGCTTTTATCCCCGGTGAATTCGCGCTTCCGGCCTCTTCCCACGTGTTCATTTGCTCCGCCCAGATCGGTTTTTGGGGGACGACATCGATCATTTTTGTTCCGTCTTCGAGGCGGCCCGCGTACCGCAAACGCACGAAATCACCGCGTTGCACCGGCCGGTTCACTGCCCTATAATCCGCGTAATGATGCCGAATTTGCTCGATCGCTTCGCCGATTTCCGCGTCGCTCACCCCGATCTCCGGCTCCTCAAGGGCAATGTTTCTGTAATCAAAAAGCTCAAATTCCGGCTTTAAATCGACGGTAAATGTCAGTTCTTTATCCCCGCTGGGCGTGCTGCGGACGTTAAATTTGGCAAGCGAAAAAATATTCCAATTATTTTCCTTGACAATGTCATCGTAAGCCTTCGACGCCACACTTTTCTCCACCTGCTCCTCCAATTCCTTGGCGTAACGCGACTTGATCAGCGCCGCCGGAACTTTCCCCTTCCGAAATCCGGGAATTTTGACGTCGCGCGAAAAAGATTGTAAAACCGCATTCTCTTCCCGCTGAATCGTAGCCTTCTCAATGGTGACGATAGCTTCCTTTCGCACCGAACTAATCGACTTAATTTCGCTTCTCACTGCTCCCTTTCCCGCTTTTCTAGTGAGGATTCGCCCCCCGTCAACCTTTAAAAAATCTTTCAAGACAATCTTCGCCAATTAATGAGTCGGCTCTTTCGCTATTTCCCTTTTCCAATGCGGTTTTCGAAGATAAACAATGATAAATGGCGGTAAAAAAACGGCGATATTGCCCATAAACATCAGCGCCGCGTAAGCCGCTTTGCTTTGAAAATGGATTTCCTCCGGGGGCAAAAACCCAATAATATAGCAGGCCGCACAGACGATACTCCCCATAACCCCCGTCGCAATCATCCCGCAATTTCCAAAGGGAACGCGATAAGCCCGCTCCGTGTTGGGATACCTAAATTTGAGCACGATCCCGGAAATAAACATCAGGATATACATGATGAGCAGGGTTTGGGCCGTGATGGCCGCTAAAATCCAAAAACACGCCTCCACAGAGGGGACAAATAAAAAAATGAGCGAAAAAAATGTAATCACACACGCCTGCCAAAACATAATGGCAGTAGGCATGCCATGGCGATTAATTTTCTGGAGAAAGGGCGGCAGATTCCCGGATCGCGCCGTCGCTAACATGCCGCGCGCAGGCCCCGCTACCCACGCAATAAACCAACCCATAACCCCAAAGGCCATCAACCATGCAATCCATTTTGTCAAGCTAAATAAACCAAATTTTTCAAATAGCGCTTGAATCGCCTGAATCACGCCGGCGTCGAGCGTGAGCGCCTCTTTGGGGACCGATACCGCAATCGCCAGAGATCCCAGCAGCGAAAGGGTAAAGATGAGGAGCGTCGATAGCAGGATCGCCCGCGGATAATCCCGCTGCGGATTTTTAACATCCTGGGCGTGGGAAGCAGACATTTCAAGCCCCGCAAAACCTAATAATACATTGAGTAAAAAGACAAATTGCTCCGGAGAATCGAGGCGAGGCGCTAGCGCGGAAAATGATAACTCCGTGTGCGACGGATGCCCCGCCACTAGCCAAATTACCCCAAAAATAACAATCGTTACGCCCGGAATAATCGTACCCAAAATAGATCCGCAATTGGTCACAAAACTCGCCCACTTCATGCCCCTATTCGCTACCCACGTGCCAACCCACGTTACCGCCAAAATGACGAAAAACACATAGTGATTATCCTTCGCGAGCCCGGGATTGCCGAGGGCGTAGGCGACGAGAGAGGCGAGATAGATGATGGTCATGGGAAATACGACGGCCGTGGAAATGAGCTGCAGCCACACCGCTACAAAACCCAAACAATTCCCCAGCGCCTTACTCACCCAGTTCGCAATCCCCCCCGGCTCAGGGAAGCCCGTCGCCAATTCCGCAGAAACTAATGCCGTCGGAATGAGGAAAAAAATACAGGAAAATGCGTAAAAAAATACCATCGCTAACCCGTACTCTGCCATAGAAGGCAGGTTCCTCAAGTTGATCACCGCTACGCAATTGATCATCGCCAAAGAAAAAACCCCCAGCGAAGGCGCGCGCGCCGGATTCCGAGACTGATCCTTTTCGGCCATTGCGGGTGTAATTCGAAGAAAAATTACATATTGTCAACGTTTTTTTTCGGAAAATTTTAAAATTCCCCCTGCAGCGACCGCGCAAAGGCGAGCAGGTCCTTGAAAACCTGGATTTCTCCCCTCCGGATGAGCGTTAGGCACTGCGGCGAGCGGGGGTATTCCGAGTCCAGTAAAATGCCGTGGATGTGAGCGTTAATGCCGGCTAGAGCGTCGGTTTCCTTGTCGCCGACCATGTAACATTCGCGGCGTTCCAGGCGATATTTTTCGACCATTTCGTCGATGAATCGCGGGGACGGCTTGCGGTAATGTTCCGGCGCGCAGGTCGTTTCCGAGGCGATGCAAATTTCCGTGAAATGCGGCTGGCCCAGCTGCTCGATGATCCGCCGATTACAGGCTTCGACCGCCTCTCTCGTGTAAATTTTTTGTTCAATTCCCGGCTGGTTGGTTAGTAAAAAAAGTAAAAATCCACGGCGAATAAAAATTTCGACGGCCTCCCGAGTGCCAGTGATGGGGTGAATTTTATCGGGGTCGGAAACGTAATTGTAATCGACGTTGAGCGTGCCGTCGCGGTCGAGGAAAATCGCTTTTTTGATCGACTTTTGAAAATTTTGGGAAAGATCATCCATATGTTCGACCTTTTTACAAATATACGCGCGCGGGTGGAGTCAAGCAAAAATAAATTAACTTCGGCGCTTAAAAGTATTTTTCAGGGGAAAAAATTGGATCCCGACGCCATCAACCGAATCGAAGCCCTGCTCTATTCCGCCGACGTCGGCGTCGAAGCGACCGAAAATATTATTGCGGCGATCAGGGCGGCCCATGCCAGTAACCCGCAGATGGGCGAGGGGGATGTGGCATTGATTTGTAAAAATGTGCTATTGGACATGCTTCGTGGCGCGGATCGTGCACCGGAGATGCTGTTGGCGGAACGCTTCGGGCGGCGCATTTCCTCCAATGGCACCTCAGACACCCCCAATGGCTCTTCCGATGGCTTTCTTGTGGGGGGATCCAGGGGCTCATTTGAGGGCACTTCCAAGGGCAATGGCGGGGATTTACGGGAAGCGGCTGTTCCGCTGGTAATTGTGCTAGTGGGCGTCAACGGATCTGGGAAAACGACGACGGCGGCCAAATTGGCGGGATTTTTTACGAAAAATGGCCGATCGGTAATCGTTGGGGCTTGCGATACGTTTCGAGCGGCGGCGAATGAGCAGATTAGGGTTTGGGCGGAGCGGCTTTCCTTTGATTTAGTGGGGAGCAATCGGGGGGCGGATGCGGCGTCGGTTGCGTTTGATACCTGTCGGGCGGCGGTAAGTTGCGGCAAGGACGTTGCGATTTTAGACACGGCAGGTCGGCTCCACAACAAATCGAATCTCATGGCGGAGCTGGTCAAATTGAAGAAAGTGGTAGGGAAGGTTGATTTTACATTTCCGCAGCATTTATGGTTAGTTATTGACGCGCATTTGGGTGTGAACGCGGTTACATCGGCGAAAAAATTTCACGAAGCGCTTGGTCTCACGGGCATAATTGTAACGAAATTGGATGGGACGGGTCGTGGGGGTGGGGTGATTGGGATTTATCGGGAGTTAGGCCTACCGGTATATTTTATTGGGACGGGCGAGGGGCAAGGGGATTTAGTGCCGTTCAACATTGAGGGGTACATTTATGGGCTGATGGGCGAGTAGTGCGGCGGATGATTTAATTTTTTATTAAAAATTTTAAAAAGCATTTTTTATTTAATTTCCGAAGCGCTCGAAATATTTTTTAAAAATGCCTTGACAACTAAAATTTTTTCTACCAGGCTAGGTGCATGGGGTGGGGAGAATGCCGCGTCTAAAATTTCACGTCCCGCTGGTATTATTTTTTTATTTTTCCTGGCTCAATTGTCGATCTTCTTCGGCGCTGTTTTCCTGGCCATAGTCCCAAAAGATCAATTTATCATTAGTTCCTTTATACGTAGTGTTGTGACCGAAAGTAATTTCGGATTGTGCGGGCACGGCGCAGCGGATATCGGAGGTATAGCCCGACTGATCCCACTTCAAAAATTTCGCTGGCCGGCTACCGTCGAACCACGTCACATGGCCGTCGCAGAAAACCACATAGCCGCCTTTTGAGCCATAAAGTCCGGCATCTTCGTCCCAAGTGCCGTCGGTGCAGAGTCCGCGGGTAAAGGCCAGTGGGGTTGTTTCGAGGGGGATATCGGCGACTGGGCCGTGGGCGATAAAACAATAGCTGAGGAGATGATACCCGGAAAAAAGATTATTGTCGACGCCGCTAAACGCTAAGCCACCGCCCTGTGGAGTACCAACGGCGACGACTTTTTTCTCAGTGTCATCGAATCGGCAGATCACATTTTTTACAATTTTTGAAGCATATTTATCGCCTGGCGAAATCCAGACGTAGGGATCATTGAGGACCATATCAGCGGGACTGTTTCCACCTTCTCCGGCCAATTTATTAATACTTTCCATGATCCAAAAATCCCCGCCATCGCCTTGACCGAACGTCCGTCCGCGATTAATGGCGCATTCTTTCCACGCCTCGGCGATTTTCTTGAGGTTGGACATATCCTTAACTTTTTTCGCGCCGAGTTTTATAGCGCCCATGGCCGGGAGGAGGACGGCTAGTAAAATTCCGATGATTGAAATTGTAAAAACAATTTCAACGAGCGTAAAGGATTTTTTTTTGTTTGATGTTTTATCATAATAGATAAAATCATTGCGAATTTCTGGCGATGTCAAGGGGAAAATGCAAAAATTTTTTATTTTTATTTTTAAATTTCTCAAAAAATATTTAAAAAAATATTGATAATGGTAAAATTTTTTGCCAGGCTAGAGGCAGAGGGTGGGGAGAACGTTGCGTCCGCGATCTATTGGTGGGTACTTTGCGCATCGAAATAATCCTGCAAAATAAGTGCCGCTGCCGCCGAATCAATGGCCCCCTTCCGGCGTAAACTCCGGCGATTTTTAATCGAACGCCGCCGCCGCAAATCCCCCACATTTTCACTGCTTAAACGCTCGTCCACGGGCTCAACGGAAATGCCAATTTCCCGCCGCAACAAATCCATAAAACGTTCTACTTCCCGCGCCTGAACCCCAACCGTGTCGTCCATGTTGAGCGGGTAGCCGACGATAATTTTGTGAATGTGACGAAAATTTACAATTTCCCTAATCCGACTCACCGCATCCCCAGGCGCCTTGACCCGCACCGCTCCGATGGGAACCGCAAGGCGCAAAGCGTCATCGCCCACACTTAACCCCACGCGCTTCGTGCCGTAATCGATGCCCAAATAATTCATAGGGGGACGGTAATGGCCCGCCGAATGAGCTGTTCTACGGTAGCGTCGGGGGTTTCTTGCATGGCGCGTTGGACCATCGCTTCGGCCTCCGATTTTTTGTAGCCCAGCGCGATTAATCCCAGTACCGCATCGCCGCGAACCCCACTTAAAATACCGTTGGCCGCAGAATTTTTCCCCCAATTACCGACTTTATCGGATAGTTCCAGGATAATTTTTTCCGCCGTTTTTTTACCGATTCCGGGGATACTGGTCAGCGGAGACGGATCTTTAGTGGCAATCGCGTGACCCAATTCGGCCAGACGAAATTTACTGAGCATCGCGAGCGCCATTTTAGGTCCGATGCCCGAAACTTTTTCCACCACTAATTTAAAAAAATCGCGTTCTTCCGTGCCGTTGAAGCCGTAGAGCGACTGGCTATCCTCCCGGTAAACCGCATGAATCCACAGTTTTACCGTTCCGCCGATGGGGGGTAACGTGGCGGTCAGGGGTACAAACACCTCGTAGCCGACGCCGTGCACCTCCAAAACACAGCTCAGCGGCGTGCGTAAAATCACCACCCCCTCTAGCAAAACAATCACGCCCCCATACTAGGACTCAGTCGCCAAAGTCAAATACACTTTATTTCGCAAAACATCGTTTTTAAAAAAATTCAAAAAATTTCCATATTTTAATCGAAATTTCTCCATATTTATTGCCCTTTCGCGGTCCTAAAGTCAAATGCGTCCTGCGGGTGCCGAAAATAGTTTTTTCCATACTCGCCAGCTACATGACTCGTAATTTAAAAAATGTCAATACTTTTTTTGGCTTTTTTTGAAAAATATTTGCCCAGTTTAATGCCAAATTCCACCCGGGAAATTTTCCATGTTTTAACTAAAATTTTACCGCATTTACTCCCCTTTCGCAATCTTATACGCCTTTTCGTACTGCTCGCGGAATTTTTTGGCAACCGCCGTCTGATAGCGTATGGCGCGCAAATAATCCTTGTTCTTCGCCTCAACCATAATCTCTCTCGCAACCGCGTCGTACTCAAACATACTCAGATCCTCCATGACCGCTAACGCCCGATTGGCCGCCCCGTGACGCCCCTCCTTGTGAGCCCGCTGAATGTGCCGCCAAGCCTTGCGTAACGCATCTTCGGGTTCCAAAAATGCTATCTTAAAAATAAATCCCAGCGCATCAAAAACAGGCTTTGTCCACCCCTCGTGGTAAACAAAATTGCCGGCATTGTAAGGATTGACGTCCGGATCGTTGTAGTAGGGCATGAATTCCGGGTTGTACATGGTTTTGAGAATGGGCATGCGGCAGATGGGGGTCTGCGCGGGACCGTTGGGCGTACCTACTTTGAAAGCCAGTAAACTCTGCCCGGGGACCGTCAATACGTACTCCAAAAACTCCAGCGCCAATTCCCTATGCTTTGCGCCGCGGTACAGGGAGATCGGGTCCGGCGACGGCGAACATCCTGCCTCCGGAATTACAAAATGAAAGCGCGGTTTAGCGCCCCGATTTTCGATATTTGCTTTTTCCGCCCGCCCGTAAAAATCCGTTGCGATGCCGACGGGACAGTTGCCGTCGGATACGTCGAGGACCGTTTGCGCCGAAGAATCCGTCACGTAATGGCCGTTGGCGACGATTTTCTGAATCAATTGCAGCCCCGCTATCCAACCCTCCTTTATCGCCAAACTCTCCAAATATTCACGCCCAGGATGCGTCCTATCCTTGTTGCCTAAATAATTTTCAAGAATAATTTGCATTTGCTGCTGGATAAGCATTTCGTAGGACTTCAGCGTGGAACTGCTTTTGGTGGGGTCGACGATGGCGATGCCATTGAAATAGCGGGGGTCAGCGAGGTCCATCCAAGTGGTGGGCGGGTGTTCGACACCCAACGCAGCCACCGCATCGCTATTATAGATGATACCGAACGTGGAGAGACTACCGCCGATCCAGCGGCCTTCGGCGTCCCAGAGTCGTTCGCCCGCAAAAAATTCGGGGATTGTGTCGTCCGTGAACCATTCGGGGTGGGCTTGGATGAGTCCGCAGGGGACGGTATAGCCTTTGGCGCACTGCGATTTGTGGTCAAATACCCCGCCGCCAAAAAGTAAATCGATGCCGCAGCCGACGTCGGAATCCAAGAAAGCTTGTCGGACTTTTGGGTCCAGGGGCGGAGGATTTTTTCCGGGGGGATTTTCCAGGTGGGAGAAGATCGTCCGCACTTCCTGGTTCCAGTTATTGCGCAGGGTTTTTTCCCAATATTGGCGGAAATTGTTCAGGAATAGGGAGTCGACGTAGCGGGCGACGTCGCGGCCTCCACCGGGGTGGCGCCAGTCGACGGTCACAATTTTACCGGTTTTTTTACGATACCACTCGCTAAACCCCCGGCCGTATTCGCTGCGTAACGTCTCATTATGGGCGGTAATGATGACGATAACGTCGTCGGGGTCCCTAGGGATGAGGGTCATTTCCATGCGGCGGAAAATAAAGGGAATCGCGACCACTAATGCGATACAGGTGAGAATAAACAATTTTTTAATCATTTTATTCGCTCAAAATAACGACATCTTCCGGCAGTGCCCAGGCGTAAATGCCGTAGCGTTCCGTTTGGGTCATATGGCAGGGATTGAGTTCCGAAATGCGCAGTTGCACGCCATTTTTTTCAAATAAATAGTGGGCCACTTCGCCGAAATAGGTGGCGCTCCCGATCATCCCCTCGACGCAATTTTCTTCCACCGGCATGCTTTCCAATTTAATACTTTCGGGGCGGATCGATACTTTGACGGGGCCCCCTTCGAAAACTCTTTGGTTCTTGCTGTCCAGCATCCCCCGGAAATTACCAATTTTCGTCCGGACAAAGGCTTCATCCATGCTCTTGCGAATAAGCGTGCCGTCGATGATATTGGTTTCGCCGATGAAGTGAGCGATAAAGCAATTGAGGGGGCGTTTATAGAGTTCGAGTGGGGTGCCGACTTGGCGGATGCGGCCCCTATCGAGGATAGCGATGCGGTCGGCGATGGAGAGGGCTTCTTTTTGGTCGTGGGTGACGTAGACGGACGTCAGATTGCACTGCTTACAGATGCGGCGGATTTCGCTACGCATTTCGTTACGCAATTGGGCGTCTAAATTGGAGAGGGGTTCGTCGAGGAGTAAGCATCGGGGGCGGACGACGAGTGCTCGGGCGAGGGCGACCCGCTGCTGCTGCCCCCCAGATAATTCATTGGGTTTACGTTCGGCGTAGGGCAACATTTGGACGTTTTCCAGCGCTTCGCCGACGAGTTTTGTAACTTCTGCTTTGGGGATTTTTTTTTGTTGGAGGCCGAAGGCGACATTTTGTTCGACGGTCATATGGGGCCAAAGGGCGTAACTTTGGAAGACCATTCCGGTTTTTCGCTTATGGGGGGGGACTTTGGTGACCTCCTTTTCGCCGAAAAAAATCTGACCTTCATCGGCGGGGGAAAATCCGGCGATCGTGCGCAGGAGCGTCGTTTTACCGCAGCCGCTCGGGCCAAGTAAAAAAAATAACTCCCCCGCGTCGACGTTGAGACTGATGCGATTGAGGACAGTATTCCCCTGAAACTGCTTCACCAAATTGTTAATTTTGATTTCAATCATCTGGCTAAATGGAATGTGGGGCAAAAAATCGTTCTGTCAAAAATTATTTTTAGGCGTAGGGGTTTTAAACGTTTTATTTTGCGGGACAGTTTTTATGTTTAGGCGTTGGGAATGGTGTAATTATGCGGGGTAGAGCGGAGGCGAGAGGGGGAATTATGGGTGAATAATTTTTAGGGATATATTGAGGGAAAATTTATAATTGGTGCTCGGAGAGGGATTTGAACCCTCACGCCTTGCGGCACCAGATCCTAAGTCTGGCGTGTCTGCCGTTCCACCACCCGAGCGTTTGGGTAGCGACGTTGGGTTTTTAGCGGCGGTTGTCGATTCAATTTTGTGGGAAATTTTTCGGGGTGATTTTGTAAAAAAAATTCTACAGGCGATATAATTTGCGAAGAAATTTTTACGGGTGATATAATTGTAAAAAACATGGAATTTTTACAGAACGGTGAGGTCCTGCGGCTGTGGCGACGAGGATTAAAAAATACTTCCGCTACCATAAGCAGAACTTATAGTTGTAACATCTGTCATTTTATCGCTTGAATTGGGTTTTCTATTTTCCTATAATGGGAAAGTTTTGATTATGGGCATATTGATAACAGTTTTGGTTATTGTGGGAATTGCGTTATTCGCGAGCGTATTTACGGTTGAGCAGCAGACGTGCGCTATTATTGAGCGTTTCGGGAAATTTCATCGCATTGCGGAACCCGGGTTCAACGCCATCATTCCGGTGGTCGACCAGATTCGCTTGCGTTTATCGCTAAAAATTCATCAACTTGATGTAAATGTCGAGACGAAAACGCAGGATAATGTATTTATTAATTTGATGGTTTCGGTGCAGTACCGCATTTTGCCGGACAAAATTTACGAAGCTTTTTACATGTTACAGAATCCGGCGAAGCAGATTGAGGCGTTTGTATTTGACGTGGTGCGGGCGCAGGTCCCCAAGATTTTATTGGACGACGTATTTGGGCGGAAGGACGACATAGCGGATGCGGTGAAGGCGGAATTATCCGGTGTTATGGCGGAATTTGGCTACGAGATTGTGAAGGCGTTGGTGACGGACATTGCGCCGGCGGAGAACGTCAAGGCGGCGATGAATGAGATCAATGCGTCGCAGCGCGTACGTGTTGCGGCCATGGAGAAGGGGGAGGCGGAGAAGATTTTGAAGGTCAAGCAGGCGGAAGCCGAAGCGGAGGCGAGTATTTTGCACGGAAAGGGGTTAGCGGGGCAGCGCCATGCGATTGTTGCGGGGCTAAAGGATTCCGTCGAAGAGTTTGTGCGTCAGGTTCCCGAGTTATCGCAGAAGGACGTCATGGAAATGGTGCTTTTGATACAGTACATTGACACGCTCAAGGAGATTGCTGGGTCGTCGAAGTCGAACGTCATTTTCGTACCCAACTCGCCGGGGAACGTTGCCGATTTAGCCAGTCAGCTGCGCGAATCGATTATTGTTGGTCAGCAGATGAGTAAGATGGAGTGAAGGGGCGGGGGGTATTTGTGCGTTAAATTGTAAAATTAGAGTAATAAAATTGTATGAAGTATTAGAAATTTTCCCAAAAGTAAAACCATCCATCCAGAGGGAGGGTCGCGGAAGCGGCTCTCCCGTTAGGCGTTGGCATTAACGAACGGAAAAGGGAACTGCGATAATTTTTAAAATTTATTTACCGACACAAAATTGATTAAAAATTTTATCCAGAAGTTCTTCGGCGTCGTATTTTCCCGTGATATAGCCCAGCGTTTCCAGAGCCAGTCTCAAATCACTGGCGCACAATTCACAAGAGCGCTGACTTTCGAGGGTATTTTTCGCGGAAGAAATTAAATTACGTGCATCGCGGAAAATTTCGCGGTGGCGCTCGTTAATGGCGACGGCGACGTCCCCCGGTAAAAGCGCACATTCGCGGATTTTGTTTGCAATGGCCGCTTTCAACGCATCGAGCCCGGTGCCCTGTTTGACGGAAATAAATACCCGCGGAAAATGCTGTAATTTTTTATAAAAATTTAACGAAAATTCCCCCAAAAGATCTATTTTGTTTACAACGAGAATGCATTGCTTTTTTTTCAATTCCCCGATCATTTTTTCTTCGAGGGGCTGCGGATTGTTTTGGTCGACGACGATTAGACAAAGATCTGCGGCGCGAATGTTTGCGATCGTTTTTTGAATGCCCAGCAACTCAATCGTATCGCCCGTTGCGCGCAAACCGGCCGTGTCAATAATTTTTACTAAAAACCCCTCAATTGTAATATTTTCGCTAATAAAATCGCGCGTTGTACCGGGAATGTCGCTCACAAGGGCCCGTTCTTCGCCCAGCAGGGCGTTCAGTAAACTGCTTTTTCCCGCGTTCGGATGGCCGACAATCGCTACCGAAATTCCGTGGAACAGCGTTTGGCGAAAGCGGTGGCTGCCCATAATTTCGTCGATCTCCCCTAGCACGTTCCCCAATTTTTCGGAAATCTTTTCGTCCCATTCCCATTCCTCATCCGTAAAATCAATGTAATTTTCGATTTCGGCCAGTAAACTGAGGAGCGCGTCGCTGAGATGGAAAATTTTTTTGCTCAAAACCCCACGCAACTGCTTTTGCGAGATTTCAAGCGCATTTTCATTGGTCGCGTGGATGACGTCCAACACCGCCTCCGCTTGACAAAGATCGATCCTGCGGTTCAAATAGGCGCGCTTCGTGAATTCCCCCGGCTCAGCCCCCCGACATCCCGAAATCCGTAAATCTTCAATAATGGAGCGGATAATCAGGGGATTGCCGTGGCAGTCGATCTCCAACGAATCTTCGCCCGTGTACGCCCGGCCGCCGGGAAAAAATAACGCCACAACTTGGTCAATTATGCTCCCGATAATCGAGCGGTAATGCGCCAAAAATACACACGGAGCCGCAGAATTCCCCCGCCCCAAATGCCGCTCCATAAGCGCCGGAACCAACGGACCACTTAGACGGATTTTTGCAATAGCAGACACACCAAATGGCGTAGCCAAGGCAACAATTGTGTCGGACATGGAACGGAAATTTAGCGGGCAGGGCGTCGCGGGCCGTAACTGTGGATGGGATTATTTTTCTGTACGGCTGCATTTTTGAGGCGGAACGTAATGCGCGCCCGTTCGAGGTCGTGGGGACTCATCTCCATGCGAACGCGATCGCCTACCGCAAGACGAATGAAATTTTTCCTCAATTTCCCCGAAATGTGCGCCAAAACATGATGCCCATTCTCAAGCTCCACACGAAACATCGTCCCCGGTAAAACGGCGATTACTTTTCCTAATACTTCAATGCAATCGTCAGCCATAAATGTAAAAATATAATTCTCGAACCATGGCATTGAATTTCTAAGGATTTTTTCGCTTTGTCAATACTATTCGTAAATTTTTTCGCAAAATTTATGGCGGGCGGTTATTTTGGGGAAATATTTTCTGGTATTTGGCGTTGCGATCGCAAAAATGCGGGCCATTAGGGCGTGTTGAGGCTTCTCCATCAGTACATTTTGAGGCAATTTTTGTGTTATCTGGCGCTGTCGGTTGCCTTCCTCGCCGCGGTACTCGTTGCGGGAAACGTCCTGAAGGGGATGATGGATTTGCTGGTCAGCGGCAAGTTATCCATTGGGGATTGCGCCGCTTTAATGGTGATGCTTTTGCCGCCGATGGTTTCCCACGCGCTCCCATTTGGCTTTGTTGCGGCGACGTTACTGACCGTGGGCGGGATGGCGGCGGATCGCGAATTCTTGGCGCTAAAAAGTTCTGGAGTGGGGCCGCTGAAAATATTTTCGTCGATTTTATTTCTGGCGAGTTGCGGTGTTTTACTGTCGTTGGCCGTGAATTTCCACTATGCTCCGCGGGCGATCTCCGCCGTAAAAAGTAAAATTCAAAACATCATTCGCGAGGAGCCGTTACGTTTCATCGCGGCGCAAAAATTCATCCGCGATTTTCCGGGGTATATTTTTTTTGTCAAGGATATTGTGGGCGATCGGTTAAATGATTTTCACATTTGGGAGCTCGATGATCGGGAAAAAGTCGCTTCTTACATTCACGCCGAGCGGGGGACGTGCGTTTACGACGAGTCGAAACACGCCCTCGTACTCACTTTGCGGCGCGGGACCGTCGAGAAGCAATTGGGCGAAGGTAAAATTTCACCGCTCGTTTCTTTTGAGCGGCTATCGCTGGATTTGAAATGGGAAAATATTTTTAGGGCGATGGTCAAGCCAAAAAAAATTCGGCACATGACGCTTCGGGAACTACTGGCGTTGCGCGAAGAAAGTGTAAAAAAATGTGATAGGGCGACTGACATGGCGGTTCAGGTGGAGATGCAGACGAGGGGCGTCATGGCGTTTGCGATTTTGGTTCTCGTTTTGGTAGCGCTTCCGCTATCGGTAAGATTGGAGCGGCGGGAGGGGGCGCTGAACGTGGCGATTGCGCTATTACTCTGCGTAATTTACTTTTTTTTGATAACAATTTTATCATTTTTGGAGACGAAGCCGCACATTCGTCCGGATTTGGTGCTTTGGATTCCCAATATTTTATTGCAAATTTTGGGCATTTGCCTATGTTGGAAGCTGTGTCGCCATTGACGGATTTCGATTTTCTGAAACGTGAATTCTAAATTTGTGAGGAATTGTTTTGAAAAGACGGGAAATTTTACCATACATTGCACCTGCGGTTGGGAAAATTATGAGCGATTTGAAACATTTTTTAATAACGATTTTTCACGATTCCGAGGAAAATAATGGGAAAATACATCGGGCGCTGATGATGCTCGGGTATAAACGTTCCTTCGCGCGCGGCGGAGAATCCTTCGATTTGCCGGAAAATATGTTCGTTCGAAAAATAACGGGAAATAACCCGGAGGAAATCCAAGAAGCAGAAATGCAGGCCGTTACAGCATTGCTCGATAAACGCGCCATCCAACACGGACGATTGGGATTTTTCGTCGGCGATGATTGGACCGCCGTCGTCAGCGTCGGAGAATAAACGCTTTGTCGGAAAAAATATAAGTTTTATTTTGTATTTGGGCATTACCACTGCCGCCAAATGTGACGTAATTTCCTCTACCCAGGTCAATTCTTCCGAAACTCATATTTTTATAATAATAATTTTACTGCGCTACGAAAGGGAATTGCGTGGCGGAAGTGTAAATTTTTTTTATTTTATTTGCATATATTGAAAATTTTTATAAATTTTTTTAGGGATATTTAGTGGGAAAATAATTTTTCTTCGGGGGCGATTTGGGCGATAAATTCTTGCGAAAATCGGGGGAATTTTTTAGCATTGGGGCATGTTGCAAGCAGGAATTGTCGGATTGCCGAACGTGGGGAAAAGTACGCTATTCAATGCGCTGACGCGGACCCGTAAGGCCCAGGCGGAAAATTATCCCTTTTGCACCATCGATCCCAATGTCGGCGTCGTCGAGGTCCCCGATGAACGTTTAGCTGCGCTCAAACCCATCGCTAAAACGGAAAAATTGGTTCCGGCGGCGATCGAAATCGTCGACATAGCGGGGCTCGTAGCGGGGGCGAATCGCGGTGAGGGTCTTGGCAATAAATTTTTGGCGAATATTCGCGAAGTCGATGCGATTATTCACGTGGTGCGCTGCTTCGAAAATGGCGATATTATTCACAGTTCCGGCGATATTAATCCATTGCGCGACATCGAAATCATCGATACGGAACTGCTTTTAGCGGATTTACAATCCATCGAAAGCCAGCTCAATAAAAATTCGAAAAAAGCCCGCGCCGGTGATCGGGAAGCCGCCAAAGCCGTCGAACTTTTACAGCGCTTGCAAAACCACCTCGACGGAGGGAATCGGGCGAGTACGTTGGAGGTGGGCGATGAAGAGAAAATTTTGTTCCGATCGTTCAATTTGCTATCTTCGAAGCCCGTCATTTACGCCTGCAATGTGTCCGAGGGGGAAATGGCGAGCGGGAATATGTTTACGGAGCGCGTCAGCCGTCACCTGCGATCCGAACGCGGCGCCGAATGTTGTACGATTTGCGCCCAATTGGAAGCGGATTTGATTGATTTTTCCGCCGAGGAAGCGAAAATTTATCGGAGTGATTTTGGCGTGGAGGGTAGCGGTATTTCTGGGCTTATTCGCGCAACTTACGATCTATTGGGGCTGGCCTCCTATTTTACGGCTGGCGAAATGGAGGTGCGTGCGTGGACGTTCAGGGTCGGGATGAAGGCGCCTCAATGTGCGGGGATTATTCACGGTGATTTTGAGCGTGGGTTTATCAAGGCGGAGGTGGTGAGCTGCGGGGATTTGGTTGCGGCCGGATCGGTACTCGCTGCGAAGGAAACGGGGAAATATCGCCTCGAGGGCAGGGATTACGAAGTTAAAGATGGCGACGTGATTGTTTTTCGCTTTAATAACTAGCCATGCACAAAATCGCGTTCAACGAAATAGCGGCGGAATTTCCCGATTTACTGGTCATAGCGGGGGAGTATTCCGGCGATGAACACGCGGCCACAGTGGTCAAAAAATTGAAAGCGAGGTATCCGCAGTACAATATTTGTGCGATCGGCGGCGATAATCTCGAAAAAACGGGCGTCGATTTTCTCTTTAATTTGGTGGAATTTTCCGTCGTAGGGGTCGCGGAAGTGTTGCGGAATCTTTCATTTTTCTCAAAATTTTTAAAAATTACCTGCGATTGGATCGCGCGCTATCAACCTAAGGCGGTTTGCTTCGTGGATTTCCCGGGGCTCAATTTGCGCATCGCAAAGGAGCTTTTTAGGCGCGGAATTAGTTTCAAAGGGGGCGGGAAAGTGAAGCTGTACCATTATATTAGCCCGCAAATTTGGGCTTGGAAGGCGAAGCGGCGGTTTGTGATCGCGAAATATATCGACGCCCTGGGCACTATTTTCCCCTTCGAGGGGGAGTGCTACCGGGATACCGCCCTCGACGTGCAATTTTTGGGCCACCCGTTTTTGGAAGAGGACTACGAATTGCCGGTCCACTACATTCCCGATGGCCCGATTCTTTTACTGCCCGGTAGTCGGAAAGCGCCCGTGCGAAAAATTTTCCCCACCATGCTCGATACCATTAAACAGCTGCGGAAATTCGGGGAGATGCGCGAAGTTGTTGCGGTTTATCCCGACGACGATATTTTGGGGGGTTTGCAAAATATTAGTAAAAAATATGAAAATATATCCATTATTTTTATTCGGAGTGGAGCGAAGAAGATTCCGGCGGGTGTAGCGCTGATGAGTTCGGGGACGATGGCGTTGAATTGTGCTTTGGCTGGGGTCCCGAGCGTAATCGTTTATCGGGCGAATATTTTTACCTATGGGCTGGCGAAGATGCTCGTTAAGGTGAAATTTTTACATATTGCAAACATTCTTTTGAATCGGGAGTCGGCCCGCGAATTTTTACAATTTTCCGCAAAACCAAAACTCATTTGCCATGCGGTGCGCGATTGCTTGAACGACCCGGAAATTCGTTTGCGCGCGCAAAAAGATGGGGAAGAATTGCGGCAAATTCTTTCGGCCGATGCCCAAAATGATGCGGTCTCTTGGATCCAAAATGCACTGCTTTAATGGCCTCAGCAGCCGATCCAAGGGGAATTCGCCTTCCCCTTAGCCTTATTTATTCCATTTTTTGCCGACGGCCATGGAAATATAAAAAAGAGATTGCGTTCTCAAAAATAAGGATAGTTTTCGAAGGAATATGGCAAAAATTTATCGGCATTTGATCACGGGTACCCACGGTTGCGGGAAGTCGACGCTGTCCCATCGCATTTGTTCGGAACTCAAAAAAAATGGCTATAATGCTATTGTTTTAAGCGAGACGGCCCGCGAATCACCGTTTCCAATTAACCAAAGTCAGACCGTAAATTCGACCCTATACATCGCGCTCAAACAAGCCGTCAAGGAATTGGAAGCGATTGCCTACGGGTACCGCCACCTCATATTGGATCGCGGGGTTTTGGACTCCTTCGTGTACTCGGAAGCGACGCGCCGAGACCCCATTTCCGACGTCGAAAGCGGTTTATTGGAGGCGTTTAAGGTCTGGACCGGCGGGTACGACGACATTATTTTTGTAAAAAGTGAAGGCTGTGATGCGCCGCAAGCCGACGGCGTACGCGATACGGACACGCAATTTGCGCAGAGGGTGGAGCATTTATTTGAGCGGTTGTTGATGGAAAATTTTGGCGATCGGGTGCGCGTGCTGACCTATGGCGATATGCTGGCGAGCGAAATCCGGGTAGGGGATGATGGTAAAATTTATTTAGATTGTGAGCGGTATTATGAATTGGTTTCGTGAAAATTTAACACAGATTGTGCTATGGATCGTAATGGTTGTTGCGCTATTAGGGTCTTATTATAATGCGACGATGCGTTTGAAATTGAGTTATGTGCTATGGCTGATGACGAATGCGGTTTTAGTGTGGCACAATTTTTGCATAGGGGAGCGCCAGCAATGCATTTTGTACGCGGTATACTTATACACGGCGGTCATTGGCATTAGGAACACGATTCACCAGAAGGGCTGGTTATCGCGCGCGGGCTTTGGTGGGTGAGGATATGTTTTGTGGGCGCTGACCTGTGAAAATTTTATAAAAAATTTGTTATTAAAATGGGCAATTTTAATATTATCACTTAGGAAATTTTTACAAAAAAAGTATGGCGGAGCGCAGGGAGTACGGAGGTCCGGCGATGGATCAGGTCATCGGTTTGTGTAAGCGGCGGGGGATTATTTTCCAGTCCTCCGAAATTTATAACGGCGTCGCCGGGTGCTTCGACTACGGTCCTTTGGGGGCGGAAATTAAAAAAAATATAAAAAATTCCTGGTGGCAAGACATGGTTCATCGCCGCAGCGATATCGTCGGCATCGACTGCTCGATCATTATGCATCCCGATGTTTGGAGGGCGTCGGGACATGTGGACGGCTTTTCCGACCCCCTCGTCGATTGTAAAATTTCTAAAATGCGTTACCGCGCCGACCAATTGTATTTCGCTCGGGTGGCGGTGAGCGGCGAGGTCATTGGCTACGTGTCCGTTTTGGAAGACGCCGGCATGCAATCCGCGGCCGAAAATCAGGCGCACGAATTGAAGCGGAAATTGTCGAAACAGGGCGAGTTGGAAGCCATTATTTTGCGGCCGTACACCGAGGCGACTCCCCAGGAATACGCGCTCATTCCGTCGCCGGCAACCGGAAAACCAGGGTCGCTAACCCCGCCGCGGGCCTTCAATTTAATGTTTCAGACGCACCTCGGAGCCGTCGTGGACGAGTCTTCGGTAGCCTATTTGCGCCCAGAAACGGCCCAGGGAATGTTTATTAATTTTAAAAATATTTTAAATACTTACCGCATTAAACCCCCCTTCGGGATCGCTCAGATGGGGCGATCCTTCCGCAATGAGATCACGCCGCGGAATTTTATTTTCCGTTCGCGGGAGTTCGAACAAATGGAAATGGAATTTTTTATTCCCGATGACGCCGATTGGCAGGAGTGGCATCAATACTGGGTAAATACGCGTTTTGAGTGGCTAAAGGGGATCGGGTTGCGTGGACATTTACTGGGACTCGACGTGCATCGTCCGGAAAAATTGTCCCATTATTCGCGGGCGTGTACGGATATTACGTTCCATTATCCCTTTGGTGTGCAGGAATTGGAGGGAATTGCGGCGCGTGGGAATTTCGATTTGACGCAGCACCAGCGGGCGAGTGGGAAAAGTTTGGAGTACTTCGACGAGCGGCAGAATCGGAGTTATTTACCCCACGTCATTGAGCCGGCGATTGGCGTCGATCGCCTATTTTTAGCGGTATTATGTTCGGCGTACCACGAGGAGCAAGTCGAGGGCGAGGTGCGGGTAGTATTGGAGTTGCATCCGCGCATTGCGCCGGTCAAGGCAGCCGTGTTACCGCTGGTCAAGAATCGTCCGGAGGTAGTTAATTTGGCGAGAAATTTATATGAAAAATTATTAAAAATGCACTATGTGCAGTACGACAAAAGTGGGGCGATTGGTCGCCGCTATCGCCGCATGGATGAGATTGGCACGCCTTACTGCATTACGGTGGATTTCGATTCGTTGGAGAATGGAACGTTTACTGTGCGCGATCGCGATACGATGGAGCAGCACCGCCTCACGGAGAGCGAAATAATTGCTTTTTTGGCAGAAAAGTGTTAATTTTTTATAAAAATATAGTTTTTTTTTTTTTTTTGACTATAATAAGGGGCATGGGTACTCCTTCCGTTAATGGCTCTCCTTCTCCCGGGGTGGGGAATTGGGGGAGTATTTTTCCGGAGCGATCGGCTAAGTCTACAGGAGGTCCTTCGAAGTTTGAGCCAATACACGAAGGCAGAACTCCAGATGAGGCGGATAAGATAATCGAGAGGAATCGCCTGAAAAATTTTTCCCAAGCGTCTATAGAGACACGTACGACTGAGCCGGTAAAAAAGAATGCATTTTCGTCGATGATCTCCGGGATACAAACGAAATTTCGGACATGGCGTTCGAAAGTAGATGCGGAAAAGAAATTCGCGTTCATAGGTTCTGGAGAAGAAAAAAGTGAAGCCAAAACGGCAATGAAAATGGCTATTTTAAAGGATAAAATAGAAAGAGGGCACTTAGATTTTGGAAGACTTCAGGAGCTAAAGGATGCAGGGAGCATTGCGGAGCCAGAATTTATAAAAGCAGCGATTTATTTATTTAAGGATCAGGCGAACGACGATAAAGGATTAATGGATATTTTGTGCGAAAAAGGTGTAATTGCAAAAAACAGCGATACTTATAATGAAGTTTTTGCGGACTGCCTCACCAATCCGAATTTAACAGACACGCCGCTTATAGCGCTGAAAATCCCAGATAATGCTTTAGGGTTTTTGAGTCCAGATAACGATCTCTGTACCAATCCCGATCCGAAATTTTGTCAAGCTGTTATGACTGCAAGTACTATCGAAGAAATGGCGGAAATTTTTGATCAGTTTGAAACTAAATTTCCAGAAGCAAAAAAAGGACAAGCAGGTGTTTATAAAGGTGCGGATATGTTTAAAAAAGATATTCATCGTGCAGGCGTGCATTTGGTAATTAATGAAAGAGAAACGTATATTTCAGGGGGAAGTTTAGGAGTTAATTTGTTCAAAATGTCAACAAAGGAAGCTTTTCAAGCAGTTTTAAATCGTCTTAAAAAATCAACGGAAGAAGGGGGAATGGGATTAGAAGAAGCGCAGGCCCTCCATGTTCTTAAACAGCTTGCTGTAGCCTATCGTGGCCAAAATGGGCTCGCAGATCTTACGGGCGTGGTTGCTCCATTTCATGAACAGAGCAACTTTCAGATATCGGTCACTGATGTAAACAATCGTGAAAGTATAAAAAGCATCATGCATTTTGATGAACAATGTAATCTTATTGCAAAAGAAGAAAATCAAAGACCCTCTAGCATTAGAGATGTAAATTTAGACGGGAAAATTGTTTCCACCGGAATGCGTTTTAAATTTCCTGGAGATGACGAAGTGCGGACGGAATTGCCGGTCAGATCGGAAAGAAAAGAAACGGAAGATGGGACGATCCAATGGAGTTGTCCGTTTCGGGAAAATCCGCCGAGAAAAATTATTTTCTATGGGGGCTGTAGACCGCCACCACCGCCGCTAGTAACGCCGCCAACAGTAACATCGTAAAATCCAAAAGCACTAAAGGTTCAAGAACCGCCAGAAGAGCCAAAGCAAGATCCGGAAGGTGACTCTCCTGAGCAATTTTTCTAAAAATTTTATATAAAATTGAAAATATTTCGCGGCGGGATGCTTCCGCGCTTTTGGGTTGAGGTTTGGCCGAGGGGCGTTAATAAATGTTAGCATGCCCGATAATTATTCCGTCGATACCCCCATGATGCGGCAGTACAGCGAGTTGAAAAAGTCAATTCCAGGCAATACTTTGCTCCTCTTCCGCCTCGGTGATTTTTACGAACTTTTTAATGAAGATGCCCAGATCGGTTCCAAAATCCTCGGCATTACCCTCACCAAACGCCAGGATACCCCCATGGCCGGAATCCCCCACCACTCCGCCGATTCCTATATCGCGCGCCTCATCCGCGCCGGTTACAAGGTGGCGATCTGCGACCAAACGGAGGTCGCTCGCCCAGGAAAAATCGTCAACCGCCAGATCTCAAAAATCCTTTCGCCCGGAACGCTAATTACAGAAAATTTACTTAACCCCAAGCACAATCAGTATTTATTGAGTCTCAAATGGTTTAAAACGGGGGTTGCGATGGCGTGGTTGGAGGTTTCGACTGGGGAGTTTCAGATTGCTGACGGCGCTGATTTGAACGAGTTGGCACATTTGTTTTTTGCGCTCGACCCGCGGGAAATCCTCATCGACGCCGCCGATAAAGAAAAAATAGAGCAGTTACCGACGCGTGATCGGGAGGATTGGAGGGCGATTTTAGTCAATCGCGCGCTGACCGAACTCCCCTGTTATTACTTCGATCATGACCGGAATTTCGCATTATTACTGGAGAATTTGAAGGTCAGCAATCTATTGGGTTACGGAATTGAGGCCGACGATCCGGCGATTGGGGTAGCCGGCGCGCTCATTTTGTACGTGTCGGATAATCTCCGCCAAAAGCCGAGTAATATTATTCAGATACGGAAATTTCGGCGGCAATATGCGGTGATTGTCGACCCCAACACGGTGCGGCATTTGGAGATTTTTCGGAACGGCAAGGGCGGCAGAGAGAATGCGCTACTGTCCGTTATTGACTACACGAAGACGGCGATGGGTTCCCGTTTACTGGAAAAAATGCTGATGGAGCCTTCGATTAACAGGGCGGAAATTATAGGGCGCCACGACGTTGTGGGGGGATTTTTGGATCGGATGGAGGAGGTCGATTCGCTGAAAAAGTGCCTCGACCAAATCGCCGACATTCCACGCATACTGACGCGCATGGGTAACCACATCCGCAATCCGCGGGAGATCGGGTCGCTCCGCCATACACTGTCCCAATTGCCGGAAATCGTCAAAATATTGGAAAAATTTGAACTGCGAAAGATCGAGGAATTGGCTGAAAAAATCTGCTTATTTCCCGAATTATTGACATTTCTTGGCGGCGCATTAGCGGAAAATTTACCCAACGATATTGCGGATGGCGGCTATATTCGCGAAGGGTTTGATGGGCAGGTGGACCATTTCCGGAAGCTCGTCAACCACAGTAATGAGTGGCTTTGCGAGTTCGAGCGCAGCGAACAGCAGCGGACGGGCATTAGGAGTTTACGGGTCAAGTACAATGGGAATTTTGGTTATTTTATCGAGGTGACGAAAGCCAATCTCAACCTCGTCCCCGGCGATTACATCCGGCGCCAGACGACGGTCAGTAGCGAGCGATACATTACGGAGGCTTTGAGGCAGAAGGAACGCGAAATTTTAACCGCCAGCGACCGCCTCGTCGAACGCGAACAAGACCTCCTGAAAACCATCGTTGGCCGCATTTTGGAAGAGAGCGCCTCGCTTTTTGAGCTAGGGGAGCGGCTAGCGGAAATCGACGTTTTAAGTGGTTGGGCGCAGTTAGCGAAGCAATGGGGGTACTGCAAGCCGGAAATTATCGACGACTGCGAAATCGATATTCGGGAGGGGCGCCACCCCGTTATTGAAAAAATTATAAAAGAATCGGAAAATGCGTTAGCTGGGGTCCGCGATTTTATTGCCAATGACACCTATCTTTCGTCGGCGGAAGTGCAGGTTGCATTGATTACGGGGCCCAATATGGCCGGGAAATCGACTTACATTCGGCAGGTGGCGTTGATTGTAATTTTAGCGCAGATTGGCTGTTGGGTTCCGGCGAGGAGTTGTCGTTTAGGGCTTGTGGACCGCATTTTTTCGCGCATCGGCGCCAATGATGATCTCGCCAGCGGCACCTCGACGTTCATGGTTGAGATGAATGAAACGGCTAATATCCTCAATAATGCGACGGAGCGCAGTTTAATTATTTTGGACGAAGTGGGGCGCGGGACGAGTACGTACGATGGGCTGAGTATTGCGTGGGCGATTGTGGAATTTTTGAGTGAGCACTGGCGTTTTGGGCCGCGGACGTTATTTGCAACCCATTACCACGAGTTAACGAAATTAGCGAAGGATTTAAATCGCGTCAAGAATTTTCACGTTGTTGTCAAGGAGTGGAACGACGAGATTATTTTTTTACATTCGATTGAAGCGGGTGCGGCTGACAAGTCCTACGGGATTCACGTTGCTCAGTTAGCGGGCATGCCTCCGTGGGTTATTCGGCGGGCGCAGGAAGTATTGGGGGCGTTGGAGTCGGACGATCCGCTTATTCAGCGTGTGTCGCAGAGGAGAAAAAAAATTCCTCCCGAGACAAATCAGCTGGACCTCGAAATTTAATGGGTATTATTTGGCAATTTATGTTTAAAAAAAGCGAAAAAAGATTGACAAACGGAGCATTTTATGCGATTCCATTAGCGCATGGATACCGAAAAAGAGTGCGCGATGTGGATGGTTTTAAATGCACTGCCGGAAATCGGTCCCGCCACTTTTCGGCGCCTAAAAGAACGTTTTGATGGAAAAATTCGCGATGTTTTTTCGGCTTCATTTGAGGAATTGGCGGTCGTCGGAGGGGTTTCGAACGCAGCAGCAAAATCTATCGCCAACTGGCGCAATCATTTCAATCTGGACCAAGAACAACGGCAACTCGCAGTAGCTCATGCGCAATTTCTCTCCCAAAAAAATAAAAATTATCCCCCGTTACTCCGGGAAATTTACGACGCGCCGATCGGCCTCTACGCCAAGGGTGAGCTGGATTTGAGCCGCAATCATTGCGTCGCCATCGTCGGTACGCGAAAGGCAACGCTCTACGGTTTAAAATTGGCTCGTGATTTTGCGCGGGAATTGGCGTCGATTGGGTGTACGGTGGTTAGCGGCATGGCATTGGGCATAGACAGTGCGGCGCACGAGGGGGCATTAGCGGCGGAAGGGCGGACGGTAGTGGTATTGGGGTCCGGCATCGACGTCATTTACCCCAGGGAAAATAAAAAACTTTACACCCAAATCGCCGAAAGGGGGATGATTCTTTCCGAATTTCGGATGGGGCGCAAGGCCGATAGGATAACTTTTCCCATTCGCAACCGCATAATTGCGGGCATGTGTTCCCATTTAATCGTCATTGAAAGTGATGCCGGTGGGGGGAGTATGATTACGGCGAATATGGCGAACGAGTATGGCCGGGTGGTGATGGCTGTACCGGGGCGAGTGGATCAGCAGTCGAGCAGGGGGTGTCACGCGTTAATTCGTCAGGGGGCGACGCTGGTAAGTTCCATGGATGATATTTTGGAGGAATTGCGGGGCAGTTATCAACAAAATTTAAATTTTGACACGCCAAAAACATTTGGTTTACAATGTGAGGCGTTAGCGGATCCGGTGGAGCGGTGTATCATTGATTTTTTGAAATCGAATGGCGAGGCGTCGCTGGATGAAATTTCCGATGCGTTGGCCATACCGATGCACCATTTAGTTTCGCGGTTGCAGCTTTTGGAGTTGCGCCGATTTTTACAATGTGACCGCAACGGCCGTTATGTGTGTTACGAGGGCTAGCGTTTGCCGATGGCGATGGCTGCCTATGAAAAATCTCCGGCGACGCCTTTGGTGCAATTTTACATAATTTTACAAAAATGGCGCAAAAAATTTACAATCTCGGTGCGCTTTTAAACGGTCAAATATTTTGGATTTAAATCTCATTTTTTCTATTGACATCGGCGAAAAAAGTGTAATATGCACGGGAAATTTCTATGGCCAGGGAACATATTATTTTAGAGTGTACGGAGGCGCGAGCGGAGGGCAAACCGGTGTCGCGTTACATGTCGACGCGCAATAAAAAATTGCAAACGGAACGTGTCGAAAAGATGAAATATAACAAATTTCTTCGGCGACATACGCTCCATCGGGAGATTAAAAAGTAATTTTTACGGTGGGCGACTTGCGGGTTGTTGAGGTAAGCAATTATTGTCGGAGTATTTTTATTTCTGAAGCGAGTGTCGGGAATTTATTTCGGGCGCTAGATAGTTGTGGGCGGTTTTGCATTGCGGCGGGAAGCCTTTCTATTTCCTTTGTTTCGAAGAAAAAAATGAGGGAAATTCACGGGCGATTTCTCAGCGATTTTTCGCTGACGGATGTTATTACATTTAGGGGCGATCCGGATTTCGATTTTGCTGGCGAGATTGTTGTTTGTCCTTCGTACGCCCTGAGTCAAAGCCGCGTCTGGGGGACGACTTTTTCCAATGAAATAAAATTATATCTGGTCCACGGATATTTGCACCTTTGCGGCCTCGGGGATAAAAACGAAGAAGAGGCGCGCGCGATGCGTTCTGGAGAAATATTTTGTTTAAATTTTTTAAAAAATTTCGATCTTAAAGTCACTTTAAAGCCGCGAATCCGAAATATGCCTCGAACTAAACCCCGTCGAAGAAATATTTCAAACGCACAGTAAATAGCACTTCCTTAGGCAAAAAACATGTTATTTTTTCGCTGAGACCTGAAGAGCTACATATTTTCATACTTCACGCGCAACATATTGTTAAATACGGCGACTTTTTTGAGGCGGCGGCGTTTTTCGCACGGCTTTTCGAAGTAACGTTTCGCGCGCACGTCACGCAACACCGACTCGCGGTCCAATTTTTTTTTCAGCCGACGCAACGCCTTATCGATCGACTCACCTTTCCTTAAAATTACATCAACGGACATAAATCTACCCTAAAACGAGTCCCATGCTAATTGAAATTTAAGTTTGTCAAGCCAAAAATTGATACATATTCTGCTGGATTTTTGCTCCCTTAGTTCGTTTGGCGCGGCGGTTGGCGGCAAGGTGCTCCAAAGGCTTGAAAATCATCTCCCATCTCCCCCTAATGGTTAATCATTGTTTTCACTAAAAAAAATGAAAATCTACCCTAAAACAAGCCCCATGTTAATTGAAATTTAAATTTGTCAAGCTAAAAATTGATACATATTTTGCTGAATTTTCACCCCCTTAGTTCGTTTGGCGCGGCGGTTGGCAGCCAGGTGCTCCAAAAGCTTGAAAATCGTCTCCAATCGATCGCTCCCAATGGCCTTGGCTACCATCTCTACCGAAAATTCTTCCCGGGGATGACTCCCCAAATGCTCCAAAATCGCCGCCTGTAACTTCAATATCGCGCTCGCCGCCCTTTTGCCAGCTTCCACACCCGGCTGATGATAGGCGTTGACGTCGATCGCAGAAGCGTAAAAACTGACCGTCCGCTCGTAAAGACCGATGAGAATGCCCAGAAAATATTCGTCTATTTTTTCAATGGTGATCGTAATGGATTCGCGGTGATTTTCAGCCAATGCCTGGCGCGTCCCCAGTAAAAATCCCTCCAAATAATCGCCGGTCGTCGCGTGCCCCTCGATACTGACCGACTCCCCGGAGCGGTCCAGTAAAACTTCAATGAATGTTACGAAAAAATTGTTAATTCCGTCGCGCAATTGCTGCACGTAGGCGTGCTGGTCCGTCGAACCTTTGTTGCCGTAAACCGTTAGCCCCTGCTCAACCACACGCCCACTACGATCGAGCTTCTTGCCCAGCGACTCCATAATCAGCTGCTGTAAAAATTTTGATAATAAGGCGAGCCGATCTTTGTAGGGGAGAATGACCATCGCTTTTTCGCCGATCCCGTAGGTCGCGGAGTACCAGGCGGCGGCGAGGATTAATGCGGGGTTACGGATGTCGGGGGTGCGCGTTAGGGAATCGATGTCGCGCATGCCGTTGAGAAATTTTTTATAATCGATCCCTTGCAGTGCCATGGGGAGTAGGCCGACGGCGGAAGCGATGCTCGTCCGACCACCAACCCAGTCCCACATCGGAAAACATTTGAGCCAACCCTCCCCTTTAGCCCGCTGATCCAATTGGCTATCGGCACTCGTAATGGCAACCGCGTGGCGTGCGAAAGTCAATCCGGCGCGTTCGTAAGCGTGGGCCACTTCGAGCATACCGTTATTGGTTTCGGGAGTACCGCCCGATTTCGACGTGACGATGGCGAGTGTTTCGCCCAATTTTCCACTGAGTTCCGCCAGAGTCGAATCGATGCCGTCGGGGTCGGTATTGTCCAGGAAAAATAGGGCCATTTTATTGTGTGGGCCGCGGCTAAGTGCTTGGCAAGCGAGTTGGGGGCCGAGGGCCGAACCGCCGATGCCGATGCATAAAACATTTTTAAACTTCCCATTTTGCCCGCAAATATCGCCGGAATGCACCGCGTAGGTGAAGCGATCCAGGGATTCCCAGACGTCCGTGATCATAGTTTTGAGGGCATCGGAGGGGGCGATGGCGGGGTTACGCAGCCAATAGTGGCCGACCATTCTATTTTCGTCGGCGTTAGCGATTCCGCCGCTTTCGAGGGCTGCCATTTCGCGGAAGATGGATTCGCGGTCAAATTTTTGGAGTGTTTCGTCGAATCGGTTAATTTTGCTGACGTCGATACTCAAGCCGGCGCTATCGAAATTGAAGTGATGGTCTCCGAAATATTTCCACGTATCCATGCGGGTAAACCTAAGTTTTTTTGGTGGTGCGTCAATGGAAACGTTTCCTAAAGCCAGTCATTTGGAATTTTTTTTTTAGAAAAACCAGGCAAATAATTATTGAAAATTTTTTTAAAAAGCCGGAGAATTGCCAGTCCTATTCTCATTATTTTCCTAAATGGTGGAAGAAGAAAAGCTCTGGTCCGCAAATAACATCATTTTTCCGTCCTTGAAAAGGGTTACTTGGTGCGTGCTCTCGGAAACCGCAATGGCTATGCAATTCGCAACGGCAGAAATAACCGCCCCCGCCGCATGGCGCGTACCAAATCCGCTGGGCATCTGAACCGCACGATCACTAGACGCCTGAATGAGCGATCCAGCCGATTCAATAATGCCGTCGCCGCGAACAATAAATGCTCCGTCGATCGACGAAAATTCTTTAATCGTTTCCGCCATAAATGGGTTCAAAATGTTGCGATCCTCCTCCTTGTAACCGTAAAATGGATTTAAAACGAGGGGCTTTGTGTAGGGCTTAATTTTGGCAATATCCCCAATGACAAATAGGCAACCAACCGGCTTCCCTTCGCGCCCTTCAACGGAAATATCGGCGGCGATGGCGAGTAGGCGTTCGAGGGCTTCGGGGTGGATCCCTTCTTTTATGAGATTTTCATTGTTCGAAAACGAATTGCCAAACTCTTTAGCAATATCGATAATAGAAATGGTATCAAACGTATTACTTTGGGGCAGGCCGGAAAAACAACAAATCTTGTCCTTATAATTGAGAATGCCGCGGGTAAGGGCGATAATAATCGCGCTACGGGCCTGCGAAAGCCGGTAATTGGAGAACGGGTGGACGTAAATGATGTCGTCAAAATGGCCTTTTTCGGCGACGCTATCCGTTTTGTGGGCGACGAGACAAAAACGTATGCCGTTAATTTTTTCCCTAATTTCCAGCGGGCCAACTAAAACATCTCCAAAAATGAGAATGGCACTACATTGGTTGAAGCGGGCGATTTTTTGGGCTTCGCGCAACATGAGGTGATTGATCGAACTTTTATCGGAATTTACAACGGATTTACACGTACCAAATAAATGGCGAACATTGCGGCGGAAAGTGGCGATACTTTGTTCTTTAAAAATGAGATTAATGTTATCTTGGTTTTGGAAGATGCGGGCGATAGCGGCGAGGACGGTCAGATAGGACTCTTCATTTTGGGTGGAAATGATCATGAGGAAGATGAGGCGGGTATCCTTATGTTCGCCGGAATTCGTCGAGCTGAGCCCCTCTCCACAGCGGCCGATGGCGAAAATATAGGGTTTAGCGATGGGGCGGCGGACGTAGGGCATAGCGACGCCGTTGCCGAGGTAGGAGGTAATCGTTTTTTCGCGCTCGATAATTTCGTTCACGACGGAGATATTTTCTTCTTTGGAATCGGAGATGTTACAAGTTTGGATAAGTTCCAGGAGGGCGTCGTCGAAATTGCCAGTTTGGAGCTCTATAATTCGGCTTTTAGATAAATATCGTCCCAGGCGCATGATCTCGGTTATTAAAATTAATGTGCTAACATTTTTTGCCAATCTTAAAGTGGATGCAAGTTAAATTTTATATTGGAAGTAAAATTTTTTCGGATTTATTATTGGCTGTGGTGGCGCTAATTTAGTGGGATAGGGGCATGGAGTATGTTAAAATTTTTTACCGATCTCGGAACATGCGCAGGTTAAATTTTATATCGGAAGTAAAAATTTTTCGGACTTGTCATTTGCCCGGGATACCCTAACTTAGCGGAGTAGAGTCATGAAATTCGCCATAGAAAGAGATGCTTTAGCCGCCGGATTGCAGCAGGTCATGAATATAGTTGGGACGAAATTGACCATGCCGATTCTTTCGAATGTCTTGATCGAGGCCGTCGCCGATCGTAACCAAATCGTATTTTCCACGACCAATTTGGATTTGGGCATGCGTTGTGCGGTAGTGGCGCAGGTGATCCAGTCGGGGAGCATCACTTTACCGGTAAAAAAATTCGCCTCAATTGTAAAAGTTTTACCGGACCAGGAGGTCCATTTCGAGTTGGATGGCGAGGTATTGGTGCGCCTATCGTCGGGGAGTTCGCACTTCAAAATCCTAGGGCTAGCGGCGGACGATTTCCCAAAATTACCGCAATTGAGTATCGATCAAAAAATTGAGGTCAATCAGCTGCAATTGGTCCACATGCTGAAGAGCATTTCCTATGCGCAGTCCCGGGACGAAAATCGCTACATTCTCAACGGTGTTTATTTCCTGGCGGAGGACAATAGCATCCATTTTATTGCGACGGATGGCCGCCGTTTGGCATTAGTTTCGCAGGAAGCGCCCGGCTGTAATTTCCAGAAAAATGTGATTGTTCCGGCGAAAACGATAGCGGAATTGGAGCGCACGCTGGGTATTGGCGAGGGGGTACAGATTTTGATGGCCGACAAGCAGATTGCGTTTTTGATCGACGTGGAATCGGGTCATAGCGGGGGGATTTGTGAAAATATTTACATTGTTTCGAAAATTATTGAGGGAAAATATCCCAATTACAAGCAGGTTATTCCGTCGTCTTCGGATTACCGGGTGCGTTTGGATCGGGAGCAATTGCTATCGGTTGTGCAGCGGGTAGCGTTGGTTGCCGACGAAAAAAATTACTCCGTTCGGCTCAAATTATCCGATAATTTGCTGGAGGTATCGGCGAAGAGTTCGGTTTACGGCGAGGCGCTGGAAAATTTACCAATAGTTTACGATGAGGAGCGCGTCGAAATCGCCTTTAATCCGCAATTTTTAGTGGACCCGCTGAAGGTTTTGGCGAACGAAGAGGTGTATTTTGAGTTTAAAAACGAGCTAAGTCCGGGGATCATCAAGACCAACGATACGTTTTTATGCGTGATAATGCCGCTGCGGATTAGTTAGAAAAAAATTTCAAAAAAAGTCTTGATTTTTTATTTTAGGGGGGATATTTTTGGCTTCGAAAGGGAAAATTATGGATAAAAATCGGGTTTTATATCCCATCGGGATGACGCAGGACTGTTTTTTTGGAGCGGTTGCGGGGTTATTTTGGGTTGCGTATTTAGTGCCGGTGCTACTGGGGGGGCATTTGGCGGACCCGGTTATGAAGCTATGTATTGTGGGGAGTTTGCAGCATATTTTTGGGGTAGTTTTTTTATTTTGGTTTTCTCGGCGGGAGCGGTGGCCGGTTATCAATCCGTCGGCGATGGATCCGGTGGAGATATTTTTTGTGGGTATAGTCGGGGAGCTCGCCCTTTTCCCGTTTTTGATGGTCACCGGTATTTTATGGCAGAAAATTCTTCTGAGTTTGCGCTACGCGTTGGATATAAGTTTTGTGGAGCAGCCTTTGTTGATTTTGTTACGTTCGGGATTGACGCAGGAGGGGCAATTTTGGGCGATTCTTTTTTTTGCGGTTATTTTAGCGCCGGTTGCGGAGGAAATATTTTTCCGCTATTTTTTCTACCGTTTTTGCAAAGCCAAGCTATCTTCGGGTTGGGCGATGTTTTGGACGGCGTTGGTATTTGCTGTGTTGCATTTTAATTTGGCGGCGTTCGCACCTTTGTTTATAATGGGATTATTTCTAGTATTGTGTTACGAGCGCTATGGCCATCTCGGGCCGTGCGTGATTCTCCATGGCATACACAATTACATAACGATTGCGGTGGCGCTATTTCTCCCGGAGAGTATGAGATTATGACGTTATTGGGAATGTTGGCGAAGGGCGTTGGCGAGGAGCATTTTTTTAGCGCCGGTCGCGGAGGAAATATTTTTCCGCTATTTTTTCTACCGTTTTTGAAAAGCCAAGCTATCTTTCCGGAAAGTATGGAATTATGACATTATTGGGAATGTTGGCTAGGGGCGTTGTGTGTTTAACGGAGGAGGATTTAGTGGCGTTGGGCGAAGTTTTTGGTGAATTATTATGCGATGGGGACATTATTGCTTTGCACGGGGATTTAGGCGTTGGGAAGACGACGTTTACGAAGGGGATTGCGAGGGCCCTTCGCATTGCGGAACCCGTGACGAGTCCGACGTTTAGCATTATGGCGCAGTATTCGGGCGCGATGAATTTAGTCCACATTGACGCCTATCGCCTGGATGGGCGGGAATATCTTGGCGTTTTGGAATATGTCCGTGGGCCGTGTGTAGTAGTCGCGGAATGGGTGGAAAATTTGCCGGAATTGCGGGGAAATGTGACGCGGAATATCCGGATCGCGGCGAAAAATAATGGTGAACGATGTGTATATTTAATGTAAAATAAAAAAAATATTCGTATCTTGGTGTTTTGGAGTATATTCGGGGGCCGTGTGTAGTAGTCGTGGAGTGGGTGGAAAATTTGCTGGAATTGCGGGAAAACGTGACTCGGAATATCCGGATCGCGGCGAAAAATAATGGCGAACGGCGCGTATATTTAACATAAAAAGGAAAAATATTGTATTTTTTTATTGCTTCGTAATGTCGGGGCAGGTATGAATAAAAAGAGGACAGTGAGTGTGTTTACGATTATTAAAAATTGGTTTTTGACGGGGCTTTGTACGCTTTTACCGTTGGGTGTTACGGCCATCGTCGTGCAATTATTGTTGGATCACGTTGGGGCGCCGGCGAGTAAATTTTTGTTGCACTGTTTTCGGCTAACGACCCCGGACGTCTTCTGGATGAATACGATTGTCAATTTATTTTCCACGGTTTTCGTCGTAGGGATCATTACGGTGCTTGGATTTTTGTCCAAATATTTTTTAGGGAGGACGGTTATACGGCTAACGGAGCGGCTGATTGAGCGGGTGCCATTTGTAAATAATGTTTACAAGACGGTTAAGCAGGTGGTTGATACGTTTAGTAAGAATCAGGAGGCGGTTTTTCAGAAGACGGTATTGATCGAGTATCCGCGCAGGGGGATGTACGCGATTGGTTTTGTGTCGAGCGAGACGCAGGGGGAGGTGCAGATTAAGACGAAGGAGACGGTGGTGAATGTTTTTTTACCGACCACGCCCAATCCGACGAGTGGATTTTTACTGTTGGTGCCCCGGGAGGATATTATTTTTTTGGAGATGACGGTTTCCGACGGGATGAAGATGGTCATTTCCGGTGGGCTAGTTAATCCGGAATATGCGGCCAAGGAGGCGCGAGGGCCGGACTTATTGCTGAAAGAGGAGGAAGAGTGAATCATAAAAATATCGTAAAATAATTCCCCTAATGGCCATTCGAAGGGGGCATTATTTTATTTATTTTTTATAAATTTTTAAAGAAAAGGTGGTATTAGAGTCGAAATTTTTTGTTGGAGGGAGTGATCATTTTAGTATTGCGAGGCGGGGGGAAGAGATTGTGCGATCGTTTGGGGCCGCTGAAATTGAGGTGATCGGGAGTGATGCGGATAAAATTTTTGAGGCGGTTCAGGAATTGCGGCGGGTGTGCGAGGCGCTCCGCACGGTTTCGTTTTTTTCCGGCAGGAAATTGGTGTGGTATCGCGGCGTTTCCTTTTTGAGTGACGCGAAAATTAATCGCGGCGAAGAGGTTTTGGATTGGCTTCAGGAGCTGCAAAATTTGTTCGAAAAAGTCCCCGAAGTCGGCTGTTTGATTACGGCGGGCGCCGTCGATAAGCGTCAAAAATTTGTTAAATGGTTTCTGAAAAATTGCCATTCGGAGATCTTGGATACCCCTAAATTAGAAGGCTGCGAGCGCTATATTCTGAGGGTTGTGGGCCGCGAATGTAAAAAAATGACGCCGGAGGCATTGCATAATTTTTTACAAAAAACAAACAATGATTTGGCCACCATTGACAGCGAACTCGCGAAATTATTGCTCTACGTCGGCGACGGAAATCCTATCACCGCGCAGGACGTCGAGTCGATCGTCGTCGATTCGCGCGCCGGCGATTTTTTTGAGGCAATTAATTTGTTTTTTGAAGAAAATTTTGAATTTTTTTCACAAGGTATCCGGCGCTATTTCTCTTACCGCGGCGAAAGTAGACCCCTGCTCGCGGCGTTGCAAAATCGCGTGCGCCTGCTAATTCAATTACGTTTTTTTTACGAAAATGATCGCGTGGAAAACATCAGTAAATCGGTCTTGGAACGCCTCGGGGAACGCTACGGCACGGGCGATAATGCGGGTCCGGGGAGTATTTTTGCGCAGAATCCGTGGTATTTGGGCAAGTTGCTGGCGATCGCAAAAAAATGTCCGCTGAGCGCTTGGATACAGTTCCAAATCAAACTTTTAACGGCGCTCGTCCCCCTGTCGGAACATTATGATCGCCCGTGGTCGGTGTTCGAAAATTTATACTTCCAACTGAAACTCATGCAAAATAATGCCACCGCAACGCCATCCTCTTCCCGGCCCTAGAAAATAAATTTCATGAGAATTTTACGAAAAATTCGCTACATTTTCAAAAAACAGAGGCGCTATATCCTGCGCGCCATGGATAAATTCGTGCAATTTATCGCCGACGTCCTCTACGACCGAAAAACGACATTCGCCGCAAAATGCATCGGCATTATTTTACTTCCTTTTTCTTTTATTTTTACATTGATAGTCAAATTGCGCATCTGGTTTTACGGGAAACACTACCTCTACTCGCAGCCCCTGGGATGCCACGTCATTGTGGTCGGCAATATCACCATGGGCGGGACCGGAAAAACGCCCGTGGCGGAGTACCTAGCCAAATTATTGCGGGCGATGGGCCGGCGACCGGCTATCATTAGTCGGGGTTACAAAAGTAAAGGCGAACCGCCGTACCGGAAATTTTTTCGCTGGCTAACCCATTCCCCCGATAAACCACCAAAAGTCGTCAGCGACGGAGAAAATGTCCTTTTGGATTCGGAACTCGCCGGCGATGAACCCTATATGTTGGCTAAAAATTTGAAGGGCGTGCCCGTCGTCGTCGATAAAGATCGTGTGAAGGCCGGGCGCTATGCGATTAGGCGTTTAGGGGCGGACGTGCTGATATTGGACGATGGGTATCAATATTTGCGGCTGCGTTCGAGTTTACGTCTGGCGCTGATCGACAAAAGTAATCCGTTTGGAAACCACTATCTTTTGCCACGCGGGATTTTGCGGGAACCGTTGGCGCATTTGGATCGGGCGTCCTGCATTTTACTGACGAAGTCGGATGGGCGGGAAGATCGGGTATTGGAGGAGAAAATCAGGCGGGTAAATGGCGGGGCGCAGATTGTAGAATGTTGCCACAAGCCGTGTTATTTTGTGGTACATTCGACGGGGGAGGTGCGGCCGCTGGAGGTATTGCGTAGGCGGAAGGTGGCGATTTTTTGTGCCATTGCTTCGCCGGAGGGCTTCGAGCGATTTATACTCAGTCTCGGCGCCCACATTATTTACAAAAAGCGCTACATCGACCACCATCGTTTTACACACAGCGAATTATCGCGGATCAATGAGCGGAGTCAAGGAGCGGATTTTTTGGTTACGACGGAAAAGGATGCGGTGCGCATCGTCGGCGATTTTCAGTTTTCGGTACCTCTTTTTTACATGCGCGTGGAAGTCCAATTTTTGAGGAACGGGGAATGGGTTCAGGAAATTTTGCAACGGACGCTGGATTCGGTGAAAAATCATGAAAAAATGCGAAAATAGACTTGCATGTTCCGCGGCATGCTTTTTATTAGGTAGAATGAAAGCGATTGTCGAGACCCAGGGGCAGCAGTTGATGATCCGCGAGGGCGATATTTTATTCGTCAATCGTTACGCCGGATCGAAGGCGGGCGATGTGATTAATTTAAAAAAAGTGTTATGGATCGGGGACGGTCCGGAGGCGAAAATCGGGGCGCCCTACGTCGAAGGGGCATTTGCTCGGGCGGTTCTCCTGGAAAATAAAAGGGGGAAAAAGATTCGTATTTTCAAAAAGAAGCGTCGCCAGGGTTACGAGCGTCGCCGCGGGCACCGCCAGGAGCTTTCGGTCATCAAAATTGAATCAATTTCGGCTTGACATTTGGGGGGAATTTGAAAAATGGCACACAAAAAAGGACAAGGGACGTCGCGGAATGGTCGCGATAGCACCAGTAAACGTTTGGGCGTGAAGCGCTACAGTGGCGAAAGGGTACGGGCGGGCGGTATTTTGATGCGCCAGCGGGGGACAAAAATGCGCCCCGGTAAAAACGTTGGTCTGGGGCGAGATTTTACACTTTTTTCGTTACTCGATGGGGTAGTGGAGTGGGATGCAAAACACCGCCGCGTCAACGTCAATGCCGCCTAGAGTACGGAAATTGGAGTTCAATGAAGCGCGTTATAGTTAAGGGAATTGGCTCATATATCCCGGATTGTATCCTTTCCAACGCCGACCTCGAAGGCATGGTCGATACGACGAACGAGTGGATTGTTTCGCGCACGGGGATCGAGTCGCGCCGGATCTGTCTGGACACGGAAATGACGTCGGATCTTTGCCGCGAAGCGGCCCAAAAAGCACTGGAAAATGCTAACATTGCGGTCTGTGACGTCGATTTAATAGTGGTGGCGACGGTGACGCCCGATATGCAATTCCCGGCGACGGCCTGCATCGTACAGGAGAAATTGGGATGTGTGGACATTCCTTGTTTTGATCTCAGTGCGGCGTGTTCGGGGTTCATCTACGCCATCGACGTGGCGCGCAATTTCCTGATCAACAACCCGGTCATGAAAAATATTCTCGTTATCGGGGCCGATCGCTTTTCCTCCATCGTCGACTGGGAAGACCGGAGTACGTGTGTTTTATTTGGTGATGGGGCTGGTGCGGTTATTTTGGCGCGCGACACGGATGATTCGGAAGCGGGCATTCTCGATGTACTGATTGGGGCCGACGGGCGTTGCGTACGGGATTTGTACTGCCTTGGCTGGGGGGCGTTGGACATTGAAAAAATTGAGAAAAAGGATCGCTGTGTTAAGATGGAAGGGCGAGCGGTTTTCAGGGAAGCGATCAAGCGGATGAGTGCGGTGATAGAGGACATTTTGTTACGGAATGAGTTAGGGGTAGGGGATGTGGCGTGTGTGATTCCGCACCAGGCCAATATGCGGATTATTACGGCGATTGCGGAGCGGATAGGCATATCGGAGGAGAAGATGTTTATTAATTTACAGCGCACGGGAAATACGTCGGCGGCTTCGATTCCCATTGCGATTGACGAGGCGGTACAGATGGAGCGGATACGGTCTGGCGATTTAGTTTTAGCGGTTTCGTTTGGTGGCGGGATAACGTGGGGTGCTTCTTTGATTCGTTGGAAGTGAGGATTTATTTGGAGATTTTTTGATTCATTGGGAGTGAGAATTTTTATTGCTGAAGGGCGAAGGTTTGTTTATTTTTCGGAGTATGTTGAATTGGCTGCGTTCGATGGATTTTGGTATTTTTTGGGAAGGGGAATAATTTGGAGATTTTTTTGATTCATTGGGAGTGAGAATTTTTATTGCTGGGGAGCAAAGGTTTGTTTATTTTTCGGAGTATGTTGAGTTGGCTGCGCTTGGGGGTATTTTTTGTAATGATTGGGGCGCTGGTGCCGTGCTTCGCCAGATCGCACGTGTCCGTATGCAGGGAGCGCAAAAGGCGATCGAAAATAGTGGAGCAGCGGAAGGTATCTCTGGCGGATTTGGTGAGCCAGGCCCAGAACGCAGTCGCGCGCAATGATTCGAAACAAGCGTTAAAATTATATGAAAAAATTTGCAAAGATTATAAAACGAGTGGCGAGGCCCCCGGCGCTTACTATGCCCGCGGATTGCTCTACGAAAATAATCAACAGTTTACGTCGGCGATCCAGATGTTTACGAAAATTGTGAGGCGTTATCCGGAAAGCGTGTGGTTTATGCCGGCGGTGGAGCGCTATTTTCGGATTGCCAAAAAACTCCAGCAGGGGGTTAGGCCACGTTATTTTGGGACCATTCCGGGGTTTCGCGACTACGATTCTGCGGTAAAAAATTATGAATTAGTTGTAAAATATGCGCCCTATAGTCACTACGCGCCGCTGGCCCTCGTCGAGATCGCGGATTTGCACGTTCGCGGGAAGCGCTACGATCTGGCCATCACCTCCTTGGAACAGCTCGTCGACGCCTATCCCGATTCCGTCGAAGTCCCCCACGCTTACTTGAAAATCGCGGAAATTTACGGCAGCATGGTGAGGGGGGACGAGTATAATCAGGGGGGGGCGGTGGCGGCGCGGCGCTATTACGGCGAGTTTTGTTTACTGTTCCCCAGCCACGAAAAAGTACTTTTTGCCCGAAATGAGATGCAAAATTTGTCGGAATCGATTGTGCGGTCCAAGGTAACGCTGGGCGATTTTTATTTCAACGCGTTTTACAACGAAAGGGCGGCGACAATCCTTTATCGATCGGCGATAGCCTATGATCCCGAAGCGGCGGGGGCGCAGGTAGCCCGGGGGAAAATTCGGGAAATACTCGACGGAGCAAAGCCAAAATCGACGCCCATCGATTTCCTTTTCCCCCCCTATAAACCCCAAAGTAACGACGAATTTGTTTACGGTGCGACGGTTTTAGATCGCGTTATGGACCAGAAGGAGGGCCGCGTCGACGCCACGGATCGGGCGAGTGTGACGCCGTTTATAAAGTCCGAAAATGTTGGCGCCGTTGACGAAAGCGAAATGGGTTAGGGGATTGATGGGCCGCGTGCGTTTTTTTTTATTTTTTTCGGGGGCGATTTTTTCGGGATGCGCGACCTATCACCGCGGGGTATCGGCGGGCGCCGGCCCGGGATCGATTTGTATAGAACCGGTAAAAAATAGTTCCCTCTGCCCCAAAGCTTCGGGGACGCTTGCGGCCCAATTAGTAAAAAAAATTCAGCAAAATACGCCCTGGAAATTGGCCGGTAAAGGTGCGGCCCAATCGCATTTATGCGTGGAAATTATTGATTTTCGGCGGGAAAATTTCGCCTACGACGCTGCGGATACCTCGAACGTTTTGTCCATAAATTTCCATGTCGCCGCAGAGTGTACGCTGACCGGACAGGACGGACGCCCTATTTTAGATCGGCAGCGCGTCGAAACGGCAATGAATTTGGAAAAACAAACGGATTTTCTCACGTCGCAAGACCAGGCCATTCCCCAACTCATGGAGCGCCTCGCCAAGGAAATTTGTGCGCTTCTGGTCAATATTTGGTAAACGGAGTAACGCGGATGGAACATATTTTTACAACCCAAAAGTCAAGCAATTTACAGGATAAATCGAGTGTGAATAAAGTTTTTTTAAATTTGTCGCCGGAAGAAGCAACCGCCGTCGAAAGGGCATTTTCCGAAGAGGAGCAGGGCCAGTGGGTGATCGAAAAAACAGACCAACAATGCCAGTTGTGCGGATATTTTGACGGAAATTTTCAAGAATTTTGGCAAATTTTACAAAAGCGAATCCCCCTATTGGCCACAAAAACATTGACCCACGAGGAACTCCCCGCGCGCGAGTGGCAGGAGGAATATAAGCGGTTTTTGGAGCCTTTTCAGCTGGGCTGCCTGCACGTCGTCCCCGTTTGGGAGCGGCCGAATTACGCGGTGCCAGACGGCCAATTTGCCGTCTATTTGGATGCCGAAATGGCTTTCGGGACGGGTGCCCACGAAACGACAAAATTATGTTTGGCGCGCATTGTCGACTACAGAAATTTGTTTAAAAGCACGCTATTTTTGAAGAAGGTGATCGACGTCGGCTGCGGTTCGGGGATCCTCTCCATAGCGGCCGCGAAACTCGGATTCGGACGCGTTTACGGCTTTGACCACGATCCGGAAGCGGTCGGGATCAGCGAGAAAAATGCGCGGCAAAATGGGGTATCGTCCGTTGAATTTTCTGTAGCGGGCATTAGTGCGGGGATTTTGGGGCATCAGGCGGACCTGATCGTTGCCAATATTTTGGCGCCGGTTTTGATTGCCCACGCGCCGCTGCTGGTTAACACCGTCAAGCGGTACGGGATTTTGTCGCTGAGTGGCGTGCTCGATGGGGAAGTGGAGGCGGTCAAAGCTGCATTTAAGCCGCTGGTGGAGCGCCATTGGGACGGTTCCATTTCCAATACGAAAACAATGGGCCAGTGGAGCGAAATTGCTTACATCCGGACCTGAATACCGTATCGTGGGGCGTTGAAAAAATTTAGGGTTTGAAGATTTGCAAAATCCTGCATGTTAAAAGCCATGCGTGATTGCCGGATGAGTGCGTGGAGTTTGTTCGATTATTTTAAATTCCTTAAAAAAACAAAGAAAGATGTGGCCATCGCGATCGTTATGGGGGTGATTCGCGGGTTATCGAGCGGTTTTGGCATCCCCGTTATCCTCAAATATTCCTCGAGCATTTTGTTTGGTGACCAGGCGGTTGACGGCGTTGTACTGACAATGCTTGCGCTATTGCCCATGTTTGTTATGTTTGTTCGGGGGGTTTCTGGATTTTTGAGTTCCTATTATTTTGCGGCTTGCGGGCAACACATCGTGGAAGAGCTACGCATGATGATTTTCCAAAAAATTCAACGGTTACACATCGGTTTTTTCAACGACTGTCCGCCGGCGGAGCTGATTTCCCGGTCCATTAACGCCAGTACCATTATTCAGAGCAATTTGGTGGACATTTCCCTCGACATCATTACGCAGCCGATGGCGCTTTTGGGGGCGATCGGTTATCTGATTTACCTTTGCGTGGAGGAGTCGGATTTGGTTATTTTACTTTTATTTTTAACGGCTTTACCGATTTTTATTTTTCCGATTCGGAAGATTGGGCAACGTTTGCGGCGGAAGTCGGGGCAGATGCAGGGGCGGACCGCGGAGATTATCAACAGGCTCAACCACAATTTAGCGGCGATCAAGGAGGTACGGGCTTTTGGTTTAGAGAAGCAGGAGGCGGGGAATTATCGTCGGGCGTGCCATGCTTTTTCGGACGCTTTTTTGAAGGTCATTAAGTACCAGCTGATTGTGGCGCCGCTCGTCGAAATTATTTCGGCTATTGGCGTTGGTTTTGCGATGTTTTACGCCTATGAGCGCGGATTGAGGCTAGAAGTTTTCATGTCTTTGGCGACGGCACTTTATTTTGGCTACGATGCGATCAAGCGTTTGGGGGACATCAGCAATAAGATTCAGACTAGTGTAGCGGCTGTGGATCGGATTGAAGCGATTTTGAACGAGCCGGAAAAAATTGTGGATCCGCGGAATCCGGTGTGTGTCGGGAAGTTGCGTGGCGACATAAAATTTCGCGACGTCGTCTTTTCCTACGCTCGGAATAGGGAAGTTTTAAGGAAAATCAATGTGGAGATGGCTCACGGCAGGACGTACGCGCTCGTTGGGGCGAGTGGGGCTGGGAAATCGACTTTTGTCAATATGATTTTACGTTTTTACGATCCGGATCAGGGAAGTATTTGCGTAGACGACATCGATTTGCGCGAGATGGCTAAAGCCGATTTACGCCGCAATATTGGTTATGTGCCTCAGGACCCCGCACTGATTAATGACACAATTTTTAACAATATTATTTGGGGGAAGCCCGGCGCTTCGGAGGCGGAGGTGATCGAGGCGTCCCGAAAAGCTTACGCCCACGATTTTATTGTGCAGATGGAGAATGGCTACGATACGATTATTGGCGAATCCGGCAATTGTTTAAGTGGGGGGCAGCGGCAGCGACTCGCGTTAGCCCGCGTATTTCTCCGAGATTCCCCGATTTTAATTTTCGACGAAGCGACATCGGCATTGGATTCCGAGAGTCAGCAGGCGATTTACCAAGCGATTAAAAATTTAGCAAACGATAAAACGATTATTATGATTTCCCACCGATTCAGCATGATGTCGATTGTCGACGAGGTATTCGTTTTTTCCCACGGGAGGATCGTCGAGAGCGGGTCCCACGGGAATTTATTAGCCGGGGACACTTTGTATCGCAAATTGTACGAAAAACAGCAAGTAATAGGGGCATGAGGGTCGGCGAAGGTAAAATTTTAGTCACGGGCGGCGCAGGCATGATCGGCAGTGCCGTCGTTTGGGCGCTTAACCGTTTAAACCTGGAAAATATCGTTATTTGCGACCGGTTGGCTAATGATGATCGCTATAAAAATCTTATATCCCTGCGCTTCTGCGACTACGTCGACGCGGATGACCTGTTTACTTATTTGGCGGGGCCCGAAAGCGGCGATATTAAAACGATTTTCCATTTGGGGGCCTGCGCGGATACGACCGAGACCGATGGCCGATTTTTAATGAAAAATAACTTCGAATTTACAAAAAATCTGGCGCAATTTGCGGTGGCGCGTGGGGTACGTTTCGTCTACGCTTCTTCGGCGGCGACCTATGGCGATGGCAGTCGGGGGATGGAAGACGGCGAATCGGACCTGAAAAAATTGCGCCCCCTGAATATGTACGCCTATTCTAAACATTTATTTGACGTTTACAGCCGCTCGCGGGGGATGAAATTGTACGGCGCGAAGTATTTCAATGTTTTTGGGCCCAATGAAAATCACAAGGCGCACATGGTGAGTATGGTGGCGCGCGCTTACCGGCAGATTTGCGAGACGGGGACGGTCCAGCTCTTCAAAAGTTACCACCCGCAGTACGCCGACGGCTGCCAGCGGCGAGATTTTTTGTACGTAAAAGATGCGGCTCAGATGACCATTTTTTTGGGGGACGTCCCGGAGAAAATCGATGGGCGCGAGACGGCCGGGATTTACAATTTTGCATCCGGCGAAGCGAGTACGTGGCTCGAGTTAGTCGATCCGGTTTTTGAGGTTTTGGGCAAGCCGCCCCGCGTCGAATTCATCGAAATGCCGGAAAATTTGCGCCAAAAATATCAATATTATACCCGCGGTGACATCCAAAAATTGCGTGCGATTGGCTACACTGCTGCAATAACGCCCCTAAAAAAGGCGGTGACGGATTATGTTTCGAATTATTTGGCCCCGAAAAGGCGCCTGGGGGAGTAGCGTTGGAGAACTGTAATTATGCCATTGTCAAAAGAAAAAAAGAAAATTCAAAAGAAAATTTTACAATTGCGGGCGGAAATCGATCGCCACGATCGCCTGTATTATAAAGATTCGCGGCCGGAAATCTCCGATTTTGAGTACGACTGCTTGAAGAGCGAGCTGCTGCATTTGGAATCGCTGTTGCCGGAGGAGACCAGCCAAACGGGCCCTGGCGACGACCGCAGCGGTTATTTGCTGACGCGTAAACACTATTTGCCCATGCTAAGCCTCGAAAATACTTATAATTTGGAGGAAGTTTTCGAATTTGATGCGCGCATCCGCAAGTTGTTGGCGACGGAAAAGGACGTCGAGTACGTCGTGGAGCCGAAAATCGACGGCCTGGCCGTGAATTTGATCTACGAAAATGGCGAGCTGAAATGCGCGTTGACGCGCGGCAATGGGGTGGAAGGCGACGACGTGACCGATAATGTGAAAACGATCGCGGGCCTGCCGCTGGCCATCGAAAATGCCCCCGAACGCATCGAGATTCGCGGCGAAGTGTATATGGATAGTAAAATTTTCCAAAAAATTAACGAAGAGCGGCGAAATTCCGGGGAAACTCTGTTCGCCAATGCGCGAAATTTAGCTTCCGGGACGCTGAAATTAATGGACAGCGAGGAGGTCCGGGCGCGGCATCTGAAAATTTTACTGTACGGCCTTGGCACCGGTAATTTTTTGAAAAAACAGTGCGAAATTTATGAATTTTTACAAAAAAATGGCTTTCCGGCGCAGGAATTTTATCTAATTTGCGGAAAAATGGGCGATGCGAAGGCGATCATTGGGCGATTGAAGGCCATGCGCGATCGGTTACCCTACGCGACCGACGGCGCTGTGTTCAAGGTCAACGACTGCGCGTTGCAGGAGCGACTCGGGGCGACGGCAAAGGCTCCCCGCTGGGCGTTTGCTTACAAATTCGAGCCCGAGCGCGCGGAAACCGTTTTGCGGAATGTCATTTTTCAGGTGGGTCGGACGGGGGTTATCACGCCGGTTGCCGAGTTAGCGCCCGTCAATTTATCGTGTTCGTGGGTATCGCGGGCGACCTTGCACAATGCGGACGACGTGGCGAAGAAGGACATTCGCGTTGGCGACACGGTGATTGTGGAGAAGTCGGGGGAAATTATTCCGGCTATCGTCGGCGTAAAATTGGAAAATCGGCCTCCGGGTGGTCTAGAAAAGTTAAATTTCCCCAGGAATTGTCCTTGTTGTGGGGCGGCGCTCGTACGTTTAGCGGGTGAGGTAGCTTGGCGTTGTTCCGGCGGGGATTGTGCGGAGCAGGTGGTGCAAAAAATCGTTTATTTTGCTTCGAAGGCGGCGATGGACATCGATGGTTTAGGGGAAGCCGTTGTGAGGAAGTTGGTCGAGGGCGGTAAGTTGAAGACGGTTGCCGACATTTACGCGCTTGGCAAGGAAGATTTGCTTATATTGGAAAATTTTGGTGATAAATCGGTAAAATTTTTACTTTCCGCCATTGAACGCAGTAAAAAAACGGTATTGTGGCGATTAATTAATGCGTTAGGGATTCCGGCGATTGGGGAAAAGACGGCGAAGGATTTGGCCCATTATTTTCGCGACTGGGACATTTTAGTGGCGGCGGCGGTGGAAGAATTGGAAAACGTTCGTGGCGTTGGTAAAAAAGTTGCGCAGGGGATTTTTGATTATTTTCGCAGCGCAGAGGACGTGGGTTTAATGGAAAAAATACGGCAAATCGGTTTTACTTTCGCGGACGTTGCTACCCATTACAATCCCCATTTTTCGCAAAAAATATTTGTATTGACAGGGGCGCTGCAACAATTTACGCGTCATCAAGCCAGGGAATTGATCGAAAAAAATGGCGGTTCCGTCGTCGGCGCGCTATCGGATAAAGTCGACGTCTTGATCGCTGGGGCTGACGCCGGCCAAAAATTAGCCGCGGCAAAACAAAAAAATATCGAAATTTGGACCGAAATGGACCTCGTCGAAAAATTGTCATTGGAATAATAATTTACAAATATATAATAATTTTTAAACATCTGTGCCGACATTCCAATGGCCTTCCTTCGGGGAGCGGTAGATCGGTTCCTTTGGTGACTCTTTCGGATGGCTGCGGATCGGCGTGCCACCCGGCGATAAAATGTTGGCCGTCACAAAAATCAGTAAATTTTTCTTTTGCGTCGTCTCGCCCTTGGACCGAAATAGCTTTCCAATTAAAGGAATGTCGCCAAGAAGCGGGATTTTGTCGTGGACCTCCCGAATCTCCTCCCGCGTGAGCCCACCCATCACTACCGTCGCCCCGTCGTAAATGGTGACTTCCGTTTGGATTTCGCGCGTGGAAAATATGGGCTGGTAAAATCCCGGCGGAATCTGAATCGTCGTGCCCCCCTGTATGGCAAGACTGCGACCACCATATTCCATGAACCCTTCGAATTCCGTTACCCGCGGCGCCAATTGTAAACTGATGCAGTTGTTTTCTTCGACGATGGGCGTGACGTTCATCTCAACACCCACATTGCGCGTTTGAAAATCACTGGGCGTGCCCGCCGTAATCGTTACGCCGGCGGAATTGGCATCGCCAGTCCCCACATCGGACGAAATTTCTCCGTAAGTTTTGGGGTAAATGAATTCCTGGGCGACCACAATTTTAGCCGTTTTCCCAGAAAGTACCGTCAATTTTGGGGCGCTCATCAGATCGGAATTGGATTGCTGTTCCAACGCGCGAAGAGTGAGACCCAGATTAATGCTGTCGCTGATAACGCCCTTGATATTGAGGAGGTCGACCGCCGATGAACCTAAATTCAGGCCGCCGGGAAACGTCGGAGCGGAACTGGGAATGGGAATTTCTTCCTTTTTCGCCCCATTGGCGTCCTTGAATACGATGGAGCCGGCCCCACTAGACGCGTTCCTAATTGTAAATGCTTCGTTAAGCGGTCGTAAATTATTGTTGCCGTCCTGTTGGGTACCCAGCGTGGCGGATCGGGGTAAAGCGGGGTTAGCGCCGGCCGTCCCCCGGTGGCTGAAACCGGAAGCCCAGCCCAATTGCAGTTCGTCGAGCTTCCCCTGCGTGATTTCGATGAACTTTGTCTCGATTTCGACCTGTTTAATTTGCTCGTATTTGGCGAGAATTTCCTGGGTGCGCTTGATATTGCGGAGCGTTTGGGTGACGATGAGCTGCGATCCGTCGAAAGCCAGATTGCTGCCGGGGGTACTGGAAAAATTGACGCCCGCTTTTTGTAAAAATTCTTTAATGAGACGCTCCTCTTCCGCACTGGAACTGGCGCCGGAGGATTCCTTTTTTTTGTCCTTATCGTCGCCGGAATTGCCGATGTTGCCGCTGAGGCCGGTCATGCGGATGATAGCGGAACGTGAAATTTTGAAGAATTTTGTTTCAAGATTTTCCAAAATGCCGCCCTCCGTTTTACGAAAAATGACGACTTCATCTTCGATATCGAATTGGTAGGAGCTGGCTTTGGCGATGAAATCCAGGATTTTGTCGAGGGGCATATTTTTGAGATTGAGCGTGAGCGTCGGCTCCACGGCGTTCTGCGTGAGCATAACCACCATGTTAATGCCGCTTTTTTGCTGATCTTTCGCATCCGGATCGCACTGCTCCGAGAGCGCCGCGAGGGTATTGATGGCCTGGGTTAGCGGCGTGCTGCTCAGGGAAATTTTGGGAATAATGATCCGATTGAGGCGTTGGAATATCGCGCTCGACGTTTCCTGATCGCGCTCCGTTTTTACATTTTCGAGCGAAATTTTAGGCGTTTGCCAGGTATCTTGGACGCTTCTCAACAGGAGATTCCGCGCTTCTTTGGCGTTATTCGGGAAGTCGGCGCCGGGCTCCAATTGTTTTTGTTTGACGTAAATTTCGATGGCGAGGGCTTGCTTATTTTGGGGATCGCTTTGCAATATGCTTTTAGCGATTGCGGATGCCTCTTCGGTGTCGCCGACGAGGAGCAGAGATCGCGCTTTTAGGGCGAGGTAATTGATTCTTTTGGGGGAAATTTTTACCGTTGCTGCGGGATTTTCCTGTTTATCGGCGTTTTCGTTTCCCGGGGATTCGGGAGCGTTATTGGCAGTGTTTTCGGATTGTTTTTCTATTAATTTTACCGTAGTCGACGATTTTTTTACAGGCTCAGCGGCGGATTTTTCTGGCAAGGAAATGGCAGTATTTTCCGGTTGTTTTTCAACTGGTTTGAGCGGCGGTGTGTTGGAAATATCGTTTGGAATTTTAGTAAAATTTTCTGAAACTTCCGCACCGGAAATGTCGCGATCCGCGTTTTGGGAAGCATTGGCGGGCGAGTCGACGAAATCCTTTTTCTGAGAAGACTGCTCACTTTTCGGCGGCCCCACAAGCTCAATTACCTCGGGCCCAGCCTCCTTTGGCGCAGCCAAAACTCCGCCAAAAGACAAGCCCCACGCCGCAAATAATAATAAAAAAAACCTAAACCACATCCTCTACCCCCAACAATCGGGCCACCCGTTTTAACGCAGATGACTGCGACCAGAAATACCCCTAATAAAAGCACGGGAAAAGTCAAGATTTTTTTATAAATTCTGTAAAAATGCCTCTGTACCTACTAAAATAAAACCCACCGCTAAAATGGGGACTTCGAAAAAACATGGGAAAAATTAAAATTTCTTTTATAAATTCTGTAAAAATGCCTTTGTGCCCGCTAAAATAGAACCCACCGCCAAACAAGTAATTAACATGCCCGCCAATTTTTCAATGATTTTTAAAACGGGCGGCGTGAGGTACTTCGAAAATTTGCAGCCCAAAAAAAATGAAAGATAAACCAAAATCATTAATACCAAAAGCGCTCCGTAAAAAACTAAAGTGTGTCCAA
>JAIROS010000011.1 GCA_031257405.1 Puniceicoccales bacterium
CGGCAACTTTTTGATTTTCGGTTGTAACATCGATTTCCACGTTTGGATATCCGTTTCCCCAATCTTTAGGTAGTGTCGAAGGAATGCGCAGAACTCGTTTTGTGATAATGAAAAAGGAACAATCACAGCGCTCTTTCATAATCGTCCAGGCTTCATCGCGCCACGGATCGGCGTCCTCAATAAAAAAATCCGAATTGAGGCAAACCGCAATGGTTGTGTTCGGTGGAATTTTATATTTTTTTAATCGATTTTTTGCGATCGGCAAATTGAACCCTGTTTTGGAACGCGTAACAACGGAAGTATCACGGCCGTAACGCCTGTCGAGACAATAAACATAGCAGTTGAGACAACCTTCGCTGATTTTATGGCAACCGTGCCACGGATTCCAATAAACAAACATTGCAAGCGACTATAAATAGTAATAACAAGGTTCAATGAAAAACGCAAGCCGTAAAAAATCTTCCGCGAATATAAACTCCCAAAAATCTAGAACTATGGAGACACTTTCGTGAAACGTTTGCAAATCAAATTGGATTAAAACAAATGAAATAGATTCCGGGTGCGGGCAGATGGAATCGAACCGACGACACTAGCTTGGAAGGCTAAGGTTTTACCGCTAAACTATACCCGCAAAATAGCCCAGAAACTTAAATTTCAGACGGAATCGTCAAGTTTTTTCGGCGACGATGGCCGCGTGCCTGACGCTTCCGAAATAATCTCAAATGTAAAATCAATGAAAATTCCGTGGTGTAACTTGATCTTCGCGCACGCCGGACCAATGTGCTTGATCGGCTCCAAATGAACCTTCTTTCGCTCAATTGTAATCCCCAGCTCTCCAAATTTGCGCACTAAATCCGCAGCCGTAATCGCCCCAAACATTTTCCCCTTCTCGCCAGTTTTGACCACGAACAAAATCTCAGTCGCCCGAATCCTCTCCGCCAATTCCTTCGCTTCCCCTAATTCTTTCGCCTCGCGCGCCGCCCGCCGAACCCGTAACGCCTCGATTTGCTTGCGGTTCGCACGCGTCACCGGAATCGCAAAACCCCTCGGCAAAAGATAATTCCGCGCATACCCCGCACGTACCGTCACCTCGTCTCCCTCGTAACCCAAATGCTCAACCTTCTGAAGTAATAAAATATCCGCTGTAGCCATAGTTGTAAAATTAATGTTAAATTTTTACATCAATCAAAACGGAACGTCCTCGTCAAACGCATTTTCGGAAGCCGCTGCCGCCGTCGCTGCCGTCCCTTCCGCCCCAACATTACTGCCCTTGGCCGCCACCGCCGCAGGAGTAAAATTCGATGCGCCAAAGCTCGATGTACCCGAAAAATTCGCGTCGCCACTCCCGCCATCATCGTCCAAACGCGCGCCACTTATGAATTGAAAATTCTCTAAAACAATGTTTAATTTACTGCGTTTTTCGCCCGACGCCGACTCCCATTGGTCCAAACGTAACCGACCCTCGATGAAAATGGGCTTCCCCTTGCTAAAATAACGGCCGATTACCTCCGCCTGCTTCCCATACGCGTCCACGTCCACAAATACCACCTCCTCCCGACTCTCGCCGTCACTCCCACGCCCCACGCGCGTCATCGCAACCCCTAACTTGCAAATGGAAGTGCCACTATTCGTCGTGCGCATCTCAGGATCACGCGTCAAATTGCCCAGTAAAATAACTTTGTTGAAAGAAGCCATTATTTACACTCAATAAATACCCGATTAACCGTCGAATCGAGACTGAATTTGGAACGAATGATCCCCGGAACCCCCGCAGACGCTTCAAAGGCAATCTGTAAATATATTCCCGCCGGAAATTTACGGTCCGTCACACGCCGAAATTTTAACTGGCCCTTGTTCGTCATCGCAATAATCGCCGCCCCCGCCTCCACGAATTTCGCCCTGATGTTCTCCATCAGCGCTTCCATGGAATCCTGAAAATTTCGCGTGTCAAGGATCATTGTTGCTCGGTAAGATTTTGTTCGCATACACTCCTATTGACCACATTCATGGCACTCAAAATGCCTTTGTCAAGCAATAATCGCAAGCCATTACATATATTTGGCATTTTTTTTGACAAAATTTCCGCCTCCTCGGCCCCAAATCGACCCAAAACATAGTCGGCTAACTCCATGGCGGGATGCTTTTTCTTCCCAATCCCTACCCGAAAACGTACAAAACCAGGACCAATGGCGCCCAAAATGCTCTTTACCCCATTGTGTCCCGCGGAACCGCAACGCTCCGTAATTTTCATTTGGCCGAGGTCCAGAGTGATGTCGTCGCAGATCACCACGACTGCCGCACTGGGAATCTTAAAAAACGTGCAGACCTTCGCCACCGGCCCCCCAGAAAGATTCATGAAATCGTCCCCTTTGACCAGCAGAAGCGTACCGTCGGGCCGCGGGATTCTGCAGAGGGACGCCGCCATCGATCGCCCCCGCTGCCAAACGGAATTTTCAAAAGTTCTGGCGAAATAATCAACCACCCAAAATCCCACGTTGTGGCGCGTATTTTCGTAGATTGCGCCGGGGTTACCGAGGCCGACGACGGCTCTAAAAAACATGTCGGGGGGCTATTTTGAAGTGCCTTTTTCGCTTTTTTCTTCTTCGCCGGCAGCACTATCCTCGCCAATACAAGCAATAATCACGCCTTTCGGGTCGCCGGGGTACTCGACGCCCTCGAATTTCGGCAGGTCCTTAATTTGGATATTTTGGCCCGCGCGGAGCTCCGTCACGTCGATCTCGATGACCTCAATCAGATGCTCCGGCAAACAACGTACCGCCACTCGGTGGCGCACGATTTCGAGCATGGCCTTCTCGTTTTTGACGCCGTAGGCCTCGCCCTTGACGTGAACGGGGGCCGTTGTCGTCAATTTTTCGCCCGCCGATATCTCCTGAAAATCGACGTGCATGAAGCGGTCGGTGATCGTATTGCGCTGGACCTCCGTGATAATGGTCAGGACGGATTTGCTGTCGCTGGTGAGCTCAACCGTAGCCGCCGCATCGCCCTTTTGACGCATCAACATGCGGAATTCGACGTCGTCGATACTCACCGGAAATGACCCCGATTGGCCATAAATAATGGACGGGATACGCCCCAATTTACGTAGGCGGGAAGCCGGGTGGCGCCCCTTTTCCGTACGATTACTAAACGCAAGATTCAATCGCTTCATATTTGCTCCGCTTCGCTCATTAACGCACCCCATTCATAGCGCGAATTAAAAAAAATCAACAGAAAATTCGCAAAAATATACAAAATTAATCGCCCCATCGCTAGCCAACGAATTCCGAAAATATTTTTCTTGAAAAATTTTTAGCAATTATCATACTGCAAAAAGTCGGCCTATGAAAAGAAAACATAGTATTTGGTTTTGGATCATCGCAGTCGCAATGATGGTATTCGCCATGTGCATATTATCTTGGCAACTCATCGAATTGCATTTGGAGAGAAGTTTGAAAAAATCCGAAGAAAAACCGATATTGGGGGTCGTCGTCCCGCCCGAGGATAAGGGAGAAGAAGAAGTCGAGGTCGCCGAAGAAGTCCCTGCGCCGGTTATGCCCGCTGTGCCGCCTCCCGTCGACCGTGGGCCACGCGCAATCCCTTCGAAAAAAATGCGTACGCCAAAAGTAATCAAGGAATACGAACGCACCCTCTACGACGCCCCACGCGACGGCCAAGGTGGATTTTGGGCGATTTTACGCGGGTTGAAGCCCAATGCCGAAGTGATTCGCTTCGACGAGGTCATGGAACTGAAGTATCGGTCGGCGCAGTGCGCGGAACAGACGGAATTGGGGCCGTCGCAACGGGCAATCGAGCGGCTATTCGGCGAGCGTGAAATGTTAGACACGGCGGCGTTACCCTACGTAGCCCATGCATTGGCGCGGGATATGATTGTAACGAGTTCGGACGAGAGTTTTGGCTGCGATTTGTTTACGGCGGAGGGCGAGACGTTCCACTACGATTCCGTTGACGAGGTTTACAAGGAGGCGGCCAACGAAAAGACCATTTGGCTGCACAATATCAACAACGCGCACTGGGCTGTGGCTATTGGGGATGGCGACGTGGGATTTGACGGCGAGGGCGGCGAGACGTCTCCTCAGCGGGAAACCTATTTTATTTCCGAAAAATTTTAGCGCAAAATATTCAAAAAAACTTGACATCGCAGAAATTTTAATTTTGGTGGTGTAAATTTTAAGATGGCAAAGCCAAAAAGAAAACAGTCGAAGCAGAGAAGTCGCAAACGCCGCGGAGCAAACCGTTTCGCAGCGCCCCAATTCTCCAAAAACCCAGATGGTTCACTATTTATGATGCACCACGTCGACCCAGTAACCGGGATCTACCGCGGCCGACAAGTCGTCGCAACCGAAGAGTAGTGCAATTGCGCCCTCAATGGATGCTCCAGAGCGCGTTATAGCCGTCGATGTAATGGGTTCGGATCGGGGCCCGCCGGAAATTATACGGGGTGCCGTCGATGCCCTCAATGACCATAACAATTTCCGCATAATACTCGTCGGCGACCGGGAAATTATCCAAAATACCCTACCGACTTGTCCCGCGAAAAATCAGGAACGTATCGCGATCGTCCACGCTTCGGAAGTGATTTCGATGGGCGAAAAGCCCCTGCAGGCCCTGCGCGCGAAAAAAGATGCTTCCATGGTGCGGGCCATCGAGCTCGTACGTTCCGGGGGCGTCGATGCGATGCTGAGTTGCGGCAATACGGGTAGTTTAATGGCGGGGAGTACGCTGAAATTGCGGCCGATGGCCGGCATTGAGCGGCCCGCGCTAGCGACCGTTATCCCGACGTTCCGCCACTATATCGTCATGGCCGACGTGGGCGCAAATCCCAATACCACGCCGCTCCAGATGATGCATAATGCGATTTTGGGCAGCGATTATTGTTCGCGCGTTCTGGGAATCGAGCGGCCGCGCGTTGGTTTACTGACGATCGGGACCGAGGAAGGGAAGGGCAATGAGACGTCTCTTGCGGCCCACGATCTCCTCAAAGCGGCGGGTACCCTCATCGATTATGTGGGATTGATCGAGGGGTTTCAGATATTTTCTGGGGCGGTAGATTTAGTAATTTGCGATGGATTTGTTGGGAATATTTTGCTGAAGGCGTTGGAAGCGCTGGTTATTCAATTAAAGGACTACATTCGGCGGGAATTTTTAGCGAATCCGCTGCGGATGTTAGGGGCGTTATTATCGCGCGGGGTATTTGGGGCGTTGAAGCGGCGGCTAAATCCGGAGATGTATGGGGCGGCGAGTTTACTGGGATTAAACGGGGTAGTTTTGAAGTCGCACGGGTCGAGTACGCGGCGGGCGATACGGAGTGCGGTAGGGATGGCGGTAGCGGTAGTTGGGAATAGGTTTCGGGAGAATTGTTTAGGGAAGATTGCCCATGCCAATGAGATCTATGCGGCATCTCGCGGCGGTGTGTGAAAAATAGTTGCCGAGCGGGCGAAATGATGTAAAAAATACTTTCTTTTTAGTGAAATATATACAAAAATATTCCCTTTTTTGGCGAAAAATATATAAAAAATATGCTAAAAAAAACTACAAATACGCACATAGCTGCGGAGACCAAAAGACGTCCTCACAAAAAAATTTATCTATTCCAGAGTAAAAAATATTCCGCCATTTCCAATCTATCGCGCTCACGCAGTTGCCGCTGCTAAACCTTCCGGCAGTTCTCCTTCTTTTGGCGCTTGCGCTTGCTGAGCCTGATCATTGATCGCGTCCATCCGCTCTGCATGCTGCTTGGCTATCTTATTAAGTTCGATGAGCGCTATTATACATCCCGCAATAGCTCCTCCCGTTGCACTGCCTAGGAAATTACCAACCCCCGGAAGAACGGTGCCAACTACCCCTCCAATTGTTCCTACAAGAGCTGCTCCTTTGGCCGACGCTTTAAGGATCTGTTGCTTTTCTTCTGGAGTCAGACTTTTAGCGGTTTCGATGAACAAATTAATTTTTTTAGCCAAAGCCAAAACAAGATTTTTAATGCCACTACAGATACTTTGCAAGCTCAATTTAGATTTTTGGATATCGTCGATGGATTTTCCTTCGACGTCACTTGCGGCCTTTGTGGCTTCTTTAGTGTCGTGGTTTGGTAGCATTTGCGCTATGGCGGATTGAACTGCATTTGCTGCGGGCGTTTTGGAGAATCCCTCTAACGCTCCGATGGGATCGTTTACTATTTTTCCAATACTCATACTCTAATTATGTTAAAATTTTACGTAAAAACAAGACTTTTTTTATTATTTTTTGAATGATGGGTTAGGAATGTCAATCGGCTATGGTGTGGATTATCCCTGGGATTTAAGTTTTGGGGCGGTCAATTTTATGACTTGTTTTTCAGTTTTTTTAATTTCTTTTAGGGCTTTTTTCCTGATCTCTTCTGGGAGATCGGGTGTTTCCTCGAAGACTTTTCGCATGGCGTCGAATGTTTTTTGCGACTCCTCGACCATCTGTGCTACAACTTTTTTTTCTTTTTCATTCATAAATTTTCCTCTTTCCTCACTATACGAATTGAAATAAAAATGTAAATATATTTTTAATATAAAATACTTTGGGTTTAATCGGCGATCGGCTGATCCCAGTGTTGTTTTTTGGAAAAATGTTCCTAATATGAAATGTTCCTAATATGAAAAACAGTTATTATAATGATAATATAAAAACAATGATTTTCTCTTCGATTCGTAAATTTCCACACCCCATGATATATAAATAAAATGTGAATATTTTTTTAATATAAAATACTTTGGGTTTAATCGGCGATCGGCTGATCCCAGTGTTGTTTTTTGGAAAAATTTTCCTAATATAAGAAAAATAGTTGTTATGAAGGCGAAAAATAATGGATTTACGTTGGTTGAAATGTTGATGGCAATCGGCATCGGGGCAATGGCGTTGACAGGAATGTTCGAAGCAACAATGGCGTACCTTAAAATTTGGAACGAAGTTTCCGGAGGCGCACAAAGTGAAAAATTTGACCGGGAAATTGTAACGCGGCGATTTTTGTCCAACGAATTGTCGGCACTCGTTTCCGGCCTGAGTAAGTTGGAGGGCAACGAGGAAGTCACTTTTCGGAAACTCAATGGCACGCGAGCGAATGCCGGGGACTCGGATGTGTGTTTTTATTGGCAGTCGGCGAATCAAATCCCCTTCCTCGAGGAGGATAAGGGCGGTGTGACGGAGTTTTGGTTGAAGTGCGTTGAGGTGCCGAACGCCGCGGATCGGACGGCCCATAATCGGGAGTTGAGAGCCTACTACCGTAGCTTAAAACCTGAGGAAAAATCTGATTTTTCCGGTGGCGCCGGCGAGGCCACGAGGTATTGTACGCTCCTGGCGCAATGCAAGGGGATCCGTTTTGGCTACGCGGAGTCGCCCCAATCTCCGTCGGATGTGAAGTACCATGACGCGCCCAAGTTCCGCAATGGTAAGGATCCGGATTTGCCGGATATGATTCAAATTTTGCTGCCGGAATGATTTTATTGCGTGAAAATTTCAGTTAAAAGTTGTGAAAATATTATTTCGGCCACAGTTCTTCGCTCGTCGAAATCGTCCCATTCCATGGGGGTGTCGCGGAAGGGCGGCGGGATTGATTGCGGCGATTTTTAAGTAAATTTCACAAAAATTTCAATCTTTTCCCGAGAAAATTCCCCCATTCCCCCAAAACAACTATCTCTTTGACAAAATTTTATTTACGCTTAGACCAATAAACGCCATGGATGTGGAAGTTCGTACGCGCGATGTGATCAAAAATATATTCCGTGAATTGGGCGATATGACCGGTTTTATCCCGGGGATTGGCCACTTTAAAACGCAATCGCTGCCGATCTACAACGGGGTGTCGTCCAGCGATACCCTCCAACACCTCACCGTCCTCTTTATCCATAGAGACGGTGCCCTCGAAAAAGTGGGCGTACTATCGCCGAGCGTCCTATTTTCGCGCGCCTCCGACGACTCCTCTAAACCTATCATCTATTTTTCCCTGAAATTAGATTTTTTACGAGAATTTGACGGCATTAATTCGATGCGCTACGGCCAGGAGGATATGATGGCTATTATTCGGCGAAATTTTGAGGCGTTCAATGACCCCTCTTTTTCGGTGTATTTCGAGCACTGCAATCGCTTCATGTACCATAAGGCGGCACTATTGGCGGGGAGTATTCCCGGTTGGGTGAGCCATCGCAAGGGTTCTGGGCGGAGTTACCGCGGGCTCAAAGGCCATTTGCTTTACATGATGGATCAATTTTTACATTACGACAATTTATTTGACATTCCGGCGCGGGATTTACAGAAAGCTTGGGCGAAAGTGACGTCGATTGGGGATGCGCCGACGCTGGTACCTCGGGATTTTGCGGAAAGTCGCGTGACGACGCTTTCCTTTGTGCGGCTATGGAACTGCGATTTACGCTACGAATACCTTTACGATATGGGTGGAAGATTTTGGTTACGGGAGGTATCTGGGGAGAGCCAGCGCTATGTGGCGGAGGCGAAGGAGGTGATGCCGCAGCGGGTGATTACGATTGATGAGGTGCGGAATTATTTGCGGGAGTATCGGAAGTTACTGCAGGAAAATAAAAAATCCGTAAAATAGATAAAAATTTTTAAAATAAGCTTGTAAAATTTTAAATTAATTGTAATATTCTGTCCTAAATATATAAGAGGAAAAATGTGTAGCGCGATAGGGAATAAATATGAAGCAATAAGTCAGCAGGCTTTACAGGCTAGCATGGAGGAAGCCGCTAAGGGTATGAAGGCGGGTACTACGAAAAATTTAAATTTTCAAGCGATTACAAATTTAGGCTACGATATCCAGATAACGAAATCGAAGCCCCGTGGTCTCAAGGGTTTTTTTGGTATAGGAAAAGAAAAATTAACTTACAAACTTGTAAATAGAAATGGCGAAAAGGTCGGAGGAAGAGAATTTAAATCATCTAAGCCTGAACGCGCAGCTAAGTTCATTCAAACGCAGATTCTAAAGCATCAAAGAGAAAATAAAGGTGATCTTTCGGTGCAAGACCAATCTCAATTACGTGTAGCGATACTTAAGGCTAAAGGTACGAAGACGTCGGAGGTTTCCACTAAGAAAAATATGGAAACACTATGGAATGGAAGCGCCTCTGTCACCGAGAGAGCGAAAGCGTTATTAGCTTTAGATGCGCAGGTAGCGAAAAAGATAAACAACCATGAAGAAGTTTCCGCCGAAGAACGTGTGGCATTGCGAAGTAATAGAGAAGGAATAGCCAAAGACTTATTGGCGATCGTAGGCGACTCAAGTAAGACAGGAACAGCGGAACAGGCAACAGCTCAAAATTTGTTGGAAAAAATGCAAGCTCAGGAAATATACACGTCGGAACAATTAGAGGAGCTGAAAAAAAGCCGGAAAATAAAACGACGTGACGTCTTTTACCGGGTCTTTCAAAAATTAAACTATCCCAGGAGCAGCATATGGCGATATTGGTCGAGGAGCTCCGATTTTTCCTCCTCCTCTTTGAGTAGGGCGTCGATCCGCGCCAGTAATTCCTCGCTAAATTCCTGCTTCCCTCCCTGGCCATTTACTAACGTCCGAATTTCCCGCACTTTTTCCCGAAAATTGACCGGCGATAGTATGCTGCGATCCTTGATTTCCGGCCGCAGTAATTGCATCACCAAACTGTCAACGGTTTTAATGCTGAGCACTTTTTTAAGTTTTTCTTCGATTTTTCCTTCGCTCGGATCGCAGCTCCCCGAAGTGGGCAGCTTCATACGCTTTTGGTACTCGTTGCCCTTCGTAATACCTGTGATGCCAAAATCCAGGTCAAAATTCTCCGAAATCTCGTTTTTCGTCGTACTCATTTTCCATCCTTACCGCGTTATATTCCTGTTAAAAGTTTTCATTTTGTCAAGGTTTTTTTTGCGAAAAAATAAAAATATAGGCGAAAAATTTTCCTTTTTAATCTTGACAACAAACCCTAACGCACTTTTTTCCCATAAAACGGGGTTAGTCACGAAATTATGCTTCGTTTTTTTGCAAAAAAATTATAAAAATGTCCTATTCGAATGGGTCCGCAGATCGTCGCAAGCGCACCGCCATGTCCATAAGTTGATTGACCGCCCCCTCTAACGATATAGGCGAAAAATTTTCTTTTTTAATCTTGACAACAAACCCTAACGCACTTTCGTCCCATAAAACGGGGTTGGTCACGAAGTTGTGCTTCGCCTTTTCTTCGCAAAAAATATAGGCCGCCGAGATGAGCTTGAAATTTAAAATGGGGAATTTATTGAGCAAATAAAGGAAAATATGAGCCCGTTGGACGTCGATAAAAAGCTCGCCGACGCCCTCGATCGCCAAATGAAGCAGCCCCTGATTATTGGTCGTAAAACTCGGAAAACCCATCTTTTGCCCCATGTACGCCAAAGTCTCGGAAATGTGCCGTTCCATTTACAAATTCCCCTCCCTCAAAAATGCGGCCGCCGCGGCTTCCTCTTCCCGTAAAATAAAATCGTCGAGCTTCGTTTGCATAGCCGCCAAAAATTGCCCCTGCGTCTGATCATCTTTGAAAAATTTTTCGGGAAGACTGCGTACGAGTTCGATGATTTGGTGGAGGATGTAGATCGCCATTTCGAGGTCATTCGCGCCGCCGGGGTAAAAAAGATCGATCAGATGCGTGATTTGTTGGCCGCTGACAAACGCCCCTTGCGCCAATTTGACCAGCTCCCGCGTGGCCGCTAACTGTTCCTTGTCATCCATTTCAAACATAATAGTGCTCCTATCGCGGTTGTTTTGGGGATATATTTTTCGGGAACATCCGGCGAGTATTGCGCCCCAACGCCCCAACACTGTCGTAAATCTGCCCACAAATTTCGATACAAAAGAGGCCGTCGCGGATGTTGCGCAACTCTTCCTGCGAGCGGGAGGGATTCGAAGAAGCGATGTCGATGCCGAAAAGCGCGATCATGGAATCAACGTAGGGGCGGAAACTTTCCCGTTTTTTTTCCTGGCGCTTGATGAACGTTTCAAAAACATCGAGCGGATTCACCATCTTTAAAACCTCGTCGCGGTAACTTACGGCCAGACTAATGGCGCTTTGGGTGCCCCCATCGCCGTACCCCTGATTCAAAACGGCGGTGGCCTTCGGAATGAGATTGTAGCCGTCGCGGATCGCCTGTTTATGGGTTTTTTGGAGCAATTCTCTAGCACGGAGGAGTTGTGTTTTGAAGGCGTCGCCCGTCCTCAGGCTATCTTCGAGGGCCGCCAATTTCTCCCCCCATTTAATCCTTTCGGAGTTCGCAAAACCGATGTTAATGGTATGGGGCGGCGGATTTGTAAAAAATTCGATAATTTTCTTGGCCTGGACGATTTCGGTTTCGAGCACTTCGCGTTCTAGGGTATGGGTAGCGATGGCGTATTCCAGGACGTTATCCTGTTCGGTGACTTCGCCAAAATTTTCGGCGACCTTGTACAGCAGCGCGTCGCGGAGGGCATCTTGTTGTTCTTCGCCGCGGTATTCCTGTTTATAGCGTTGGCGGGAGAGTTCGGCGAAAACCTCTTTATACTGGCGTGTTTGTTTATTTTGGCCGAGGCGTTCGGTGTAAGTGGCGAGGATTTTTTCTTTTTCTTTGAAAATTTTTTTACTGACGACGTGGCGCTGGAGGATAGGGGGGCGCAATTTTTGTCTAGTGGCTTCGAAGCCGGCGATGGCGCTAGCTAATTGGATTGCGGAGGGATTGGTATCGCGGATGATGGTGATCGATTGGCCGCGGTATGTTCCCTGGATATCGCCGACCGACTTCCCGCCGCCGCCTACGTTTTGGACTTTTCGCGCACTTATCATCGTCGTAAATTTTGTTTAATCATCTCGGTTGTTTTGGGATTAATATTGCGGACGAGGGTAATGGATTGGCCGCGGTACGTTCCCTGGACGTCGCCGACCGACTTCCCACCGCCGCCTACATTTTGGACTTTTCGCGTACTTATCATCGCTAAAAAACTCCCCGATGCCAATGTGTGAAATCTTGCGCCGATGGCAACTCAAACCGTATGGGCGTAAAAATTTCTAAAATATTGACTCGGACAAATTTTCTCATTAAATCGGCAGCGTACTGTTTGATGGGATTAGTGCTAAAAGTATTGTCAGGGCCGCATCAGGGAGCGGAATTCGATGTTCCCGAAGAAGAAATTATCGTCGGTGCAGCGGATGAATGCGACCTCATTATTAGCGACGTTTTAGTGGCCAATAAACACATGAAATTGGGTATCGCCGAAGGCCACATCTTCATTGCGCCCCTCGAAGGAAATGTCTTCGTCTCCGGAAAATTGTTGCGCGAACCCTCCGCCATCGATAATTTCCAATTCGTTACCATCGGCGCGACACATATGATGCTCGGCGAAGGCGGTGCCGAACAGTGGCAAACCGTTGCGTTGGGAGATTTCCCTGAGTTAGAAAAAGTTGAAGAGGAGGTTACGGCGTTTGCGGAGGCCGCGGAGGGAGGCGCCGAAGAGCGTGGCCAAGTGGAATTTGCCGAAGGCGAAAATGGAAATGAAACTTCTAAGCTGGAGAAATCCATGGGGAATTCGTCCGCTGCGTTAGTCGCTGGGACGGAACTTACGGATCGGGAAAGTGGGGCAGAGCGCTTCCTCAAAAAATTATTTGGAGAACGGCGTTTGACGTGGCGCCAAATCATCGTTCGCTACGCGTTGGGCTTCGTTGTATGCCTTGTAATTGCTCTGGCGATTGCGGTGACGTGGGTCGTTTTGACCACAAAAGGCCCCACTCTAGCCCCCCCCCAACCCATCGAAAAACGCGTACAAAAGGCGATCGATGCTTTGAAAAAAAGAGGTAAAATTAAGGTTTCGAAGATGCCCGATAGATCGGTTTCGGTCGTGGGCTACGTGAATAAAATGGAGGATTCGGTGACGATCAAGTCGGCCGTGAAATCCATTTCCGAAGATGTTTCCGTGAAACTCATGGTCATGGAAAAAATCCTCAGTCGGGCAATGGAGGAGGCTAGGGATTCCAAGCTGAATGTCACTTTGAAAAAATCGGAGGAATTCGGCGAAATTGTTGCCACGGGGTACGTCAAGAAGGAAGATGCGTGGACGAATCTTAAATCGGAACTCTCCTCCATAAAGGGCATCACGAATATTAGGGACGAGGTTTTGACGAAAAGTTCCATCATCGACCTCGCAAAAGAAGTCCTGGCGCGCCATAGATTCGGTAATAAATTAGAAGTCGCGGCTAATGACGAGGGCGTCGAAATCAGCGGTACCATTGCCGACATCGATAAGGATAATTGGGCGGCGACGCGGGATGATTTTGAAAAAACATTTAAGAAAAAAGCGCAAGTAAGTTTCAGGATTTCGGTTTCGACGGATCGCAATTTAACGGTGGAGAAATTTTTCGGCGGAAAGATCGATAGCGTAAACTTCAATAGTCAAGGGCTGGATTGGGTAAATATCAAAGGTGGGACGAAATACTTCCAGGGGTCCGTACTTCCGAGTGGTTACGTTATCGATCAAGTCGAGCAGGACAGCGTGACGATTCGCAATGCCGATGAGGTGATAAAGCTCGATTTAAATTGGATATAGGCGATGGAATGGGGGAATAAATTGATGGAGAAAGAGGAGCGCATAACGTTGAGCGAAATGGAGCGCAGGTTACTTGGGGACGGCGACGAGCGTTATCGCGCGGAAATTTTGGAACAATTGGCGCGGCACCAGCGGTGGGTAATGGAGCGGATGGGTTGTGGGCTTCCGCCGCAGATGTATAATATTTTTAATAAGCTCAAGCGGGCCCTGGAAAGCGCAAAATACACAATCACTAATTTTAAGTAAAAACTTATTGACTTTATAAATTTTTTAAGTAAATTTGCCTTCGTAGTAATTAATACTATAACATTAACAATGAAATATTAACAATTAAAGGAAAGGAAAAATTATGCCATCAGAGGATTGGAAAATTGATAGCGGTATAGAATTCGGCACGGGAAGTGAGCTGCCGAATCTTACAGCCCCTTCGGATCGGTTGAGTATCTTCAACATGTATATCGTTTTGGCGAATTACATGTCGCACTACGAAAAAGGTCTAGCGGATACGATTAAGACGCTCGAAGGGTCTACGGCACAGGATATCGACCAGGGAACATTATTGCGCTTACAGGCGATGGTGCAAACTTGGGGTACCGTTTCGGGAACGGCGACGAGTATCGTTCGTTCAGTGGGTGATACGTTGACGAAAATTACGCAAAATATTCGTTAATTATTATGCCTTTTACGCTCCACCAAACCGCGGATTTCGACGAAACGGAAATACCAACGGAAATGATCCGATTACTCCTCGACATCGCCTATGTGGCGACGGGGAGTGGTCGGCGGCAAGATGCCGAAAATATATTCGAAAGTATTATTGCGGCGCGTCCGAAAAATGAATTACCGCTCATTGCCTATGCTTTTATGCGGATGGCTTTTGGGGAGTACGTGGAAGCGTCGCATTTATTGATCGAGCGGGCGTTGAAAATTAATCCGCGGAGTGAGATGGCGCAAGTTTTTTACGGCTTTTTGCTATATCAGGTGGGGCGTAAGGGCGAAAGTGATGCAATTTTAAACAATATTATGGATAATGGAGAGGATAAGGATGCGTTTCTATTAGCGGAGAGCATCGTGAAAGGAGGGAAATAGAATGTCGATGGGAGTTGGAGGTAGTGTGGCGGCCGGTGATGCATTGGCGCGGCAGGCGATGAGTGTTGGTAAAGTTGGTTCATCTGGGGATGCGGCGGCTTACTATAAGCAGGCGGCGGACCAGGCTGGGCCATCTGGAATGAATCCGGCGGATATGGATGCGGCGGCTTATTTTAGGCTTGCGGCAGACCAGGCTGGTCCATCTGGAGTGAATCCGGCGGCTTACTATAAGCAGGCGGCAGACCAGGCTGGTCCATCTGGAGTGAATTCGGCGACTTATTATAAGCTTTCGGCGGATATGGGTACGGATATCAGGTTGTTTGATGGCGGGGTAATTCCGGCATTTGCGCCCGAAGGGATTGATCCGTTAGATAAGCGACGAAGGAATTCTGGGCGGCGGCGGCGGCCTGTCGACTCGGTGGCGCCGAAAACGCCGGGAGAAGGTGTATTAAACTCGATACAGGAGGTGCGCGATTATATTAGGAAGATAGAGAACAAGGTGGAGTCTTTGGTATCAAGGAAGCAGGATTTTGCCGCGGCGGATTTAATGGAGCTGCAGTATCTTGTTATGCAATTGACGTACATCAACGAGTTATCGTCGAAGACGGCGGACAAGACGAGTCAAGGGGCGCAGACGTTATTCCGCAACCAGGGCTGAGCTGTTTTGCGAAGAATCATTAGAAAAGATTAATAAAAAATTCCCAAAATTTCTTGGGAATTTTATTTTTTTTATAAGCTTTGTTTTTATTTATTCTACGAAATTGCTCAATTAACTTATACCAACGGGGTATTGTCGAAGGCGGTGGGTAGGACGAGTCAAGGGGCGCAGACATTATTCCGCAACCAGGGCTGAGCTGTTTTGCGAAGAATCATTAAAAAAGATTAATAAAAAATTCCCAAAATCTCTTGGGAATTTTATTTTTTTATGAAGTTTTTTATAAGCTTCGCCTTTGTTTAATTTGTTTACTTTTTTCCATTAATTCAGCTTCTTTCTGGCGTATAGCTTCGTGATCTCCCCATATCGACCGGGGGGATTCTGTCCCAAATTGTTCCCGATACCAAACCTCAAAAGATTGCCCTTTGGAAGCCAAAATATTTCTAAAAGCTAATAGTTGTCTTTTGTTTCTATCTGAGGCAAAATATTTAATGAAAGGTAGAAATTTCATTAAAAGAACTGATTTAACTGCAGTTTTTTGAGAATATTTGTCAATAATTTCATCTATTTTCTTCTTGACATCGCCTAATGTATCATCCGGATCCAAAACATTTAAGATAGCTGCCAATACATTCAATAAATCGGGACGATCTTTAAAGGCTTCGATAGTTTTTACCACCATTCCCCAGGCTCTGGGTGTGCGCATATCGTCCTCGCAAGCTATTTTTGCGAGTAAATCGAGTAGTCCCGGGCATATTTTGTGAAAATCGGGTGTCAGGATTTCAAGTGGATTGGATGTATGGAGGTTATTGCTTTGGTATTCCGTTGCTTTTAAACCGAGACCAAGTATTGCGCCGCCGCGTTCTCCCCAATACTTACGCGATAGTCCCGCTCCGGAATTAGTGGATTCGTTGAGAATAGCCATTATCTCTGGGTCTGCGTCGGATTTACTTTTGTGTGGCGTAAATACATTTTCATTTACTTTGCCATACATTTCCGCGCGTTCTTTGAGACTTGGTTTTCCTTCACTTGCTGTGAGATCGCCATAGGCGTAAACCCCGGAAATACATAGGAGCGCCATGTACAGATTTTTATGAGTAGTTTTCATAATGAATTGAATTGTAATTTTTTTTAAAAAATTGCAACAAAATTTATTAAAATTTTATTTTTTTTGCAGATAAAAGGAAAATAATCGCAATATTTTGTGATAAAACATTATATTTTTGCCCATTCATTAACTAAAAATTAATAAAAAGAAGCCCCGGAATCGCAGGACTTCCCCATGATTTTCAACGTAACATGCCGCTTAACCCGGGCGCTTTATCGCCGTTCCAAGGTTAGATCAATTCCCAGTATCGTGCCGGCAATGGCCAAATTTTCGGCGATATTTTCCCAATACGGCCACGCTGAACTATTGCGAGCCATGACAGCCATTATCGATGCCATCTTTATAAGATATTTCTCTAACATTTTTAAAACCACTATTCTTTGCCGATCATTTAAATGTAAATTTTGAGTTAATAAATTCGGAGTTAATGGAGACGGGGTTAGCTGAGTTAACATATAGACGGCCACGGAAACTATGACATCAATGACTTGAATGGAGGTATAGCAACCCTTACTGCCTATGCCCTCAGGAAAAGCGTACGGAAGGATGCCGTCGGCCGATTTTAGCGCTTCACATGCTATTCTATTAGGTTCGGTTAGATGATCAAGGGATCGATCTAAAGCATCATCCCAACAAATTTTGAAAAACAATTCCCTTTTGAGGAAGGAGAAAAAATCGCATATATCAAAAAATATATTTTTCGTTTTCTGGTCGAAATTTGAATTTTTTGTCCGTCCTAGGACCCTTGTGCACGAAGCACTGTGATTGGGGTTTTGGATATCGTAGGGGTAAAAAGCTCCCTTTGGGGTATAGCGCGTAGGGTCTTGATTTTCTGGTGGCAATTTTTCCTCGTTTATGGGTAATGGAGGTGTGGGCGTATCGGGGGCGAAACGATCTAGGACAGATTGTATCGCATTGAGTGCTAAAGGATCGTTGCTAAAGGGATATGAGGCATGACCTTGCTCCGGAATACTGGGATTTGGTAATGGTGATGGTACCGTTGCTTGCGAAGCGGGAAATTCGGGCGTATCGGGGGCGAAATGATCTAGGACAGATTGTATCGCATTGAGTGCTAAAGGATCGTTGCTAAAGGGAAATGAGACATGACTTTTCTCCGGAATACTGGGAAATGAGACATGACTTTTCTCCGGAGTACTGGGATTTGGTAATGGTGGTGTTACCGTTGCTTGCGAAGCGGG
>JAIROS010000019.1 GCA_031257405.1 Puniceicoccales bacterium
CAAACAATGTTTTTCCCATTTTGAATAATTTATTATTTGTTTCCATTGCAATTATTCGTGCAGAGTTCACGCGCGTTGCCAAGTAAAATTTTTGAATTTTTTTCAAAAAAATCCCGGAATGTAAAATTCCAGGCTAAATAACTCCCTGGGCCTCTCATTCCCCACGGAGCGATGTTCAGGCGGCCCTCAATTCGGAAGGAAAGCCGCGATAGCTAGGAATTGTAGTCATTGCTGAAGCCGTAGTCATCGAATGGGTGAGTTTTTAAGCCGAAACCGAAGTCGTCGTCGAGCTCGAAGCTATTTTGCTGAACCGAATCCGCCGGCATTGAAAACAGATCCGAATTCTCTCGCGGCTGATCCGCTGGTAGTTCAAAATAATCCCATGGCGTCAAATTTCCTATCGGAGTTTCAAAGGTCGGCGGTAGTTGAACGGGTGCGGGCACTGGCGCTGGCCGTATGCTGAGCAGAGGCAGGGGCCGATTCGCTGGCGCTGGTGGCAGAGGTAGATCTCTTTGTGTTCGTCTGTTACTTTGCGTTTGTGCTCGCGTTGACGCTAATAGTTGTAGTAATAGTATTTGTTGTTGTTGGATCCTAAGCTTCAAAACTTCATTCCAGCGATGGTGGCATTGGATGCGTGTCTTGCCCGTGCTCAGTTGTTTGGCAATGGTTGCCCACTGGTCCTCTCCATGTACTTGGACGAGCTGTCTTAATCGAGCGTCCTCTGCTGCGGTCCATGGGGTTTTGTTGATACTAAAATTCAAATGCCGTCTCCAGCGATTTCGGCATTGGTCGACTGTCGTGCCCGTTTATCTGGCAATGGCTGCCATGCTGAGACCATCTTTGATACCATTTCTCAAAATTTGGTCCTTTTCTGGGGTCCATCTTTCGCAAGTTCTTGTTGGATAGACTCGAGTTCTTGCTGAACGGGTCCGAGTTTTTGTTAGGGTATCCGCTGGCGAAGAAGCGAAACAAGCATTCGACAATAATAATCCTGAGGTAATGACAAACAATGTTTTTCCCATTTTGAATAATTTATTATTTGTTTCCATTGCAATTATTCGTGCAGAGTTCACGCGCGTTGCCAAGTAAAATTTTTGAATTTTTCCAAAAAAATCCCGGAATGTAAAATCCCGGGTAAGTGGCTCCTTGGGCCTCTCATTCCCTACGGAGCAATGGCATAATCTAGTTTAAAAGCTGCCCCCTTCGAGTCCTAAAAGTATCTCCGGATCCGCTCGCGCCAAAAGCAGATTCACCGCACTGGTCGCTATTCATCTTCGGATTTTTGACCTTCAGAGCCTTCGTTTTAAGCCAGTTGCTTTAAAAACTGCCCCCTTCGAATCCTAAAAGTATCTCCAGATCTACTCGCGCTAAAAATAGATTCACTGCACTAATCGCTACTACTCTTCGGATTTTTGGCTTTTAGAGCCTTTGTCATCAGAACTTTCGCTTTCGGAGCTTTGGAGTACAAAGCCGTCCTTTTGAGTCCTTCGAGTCAAAAGTTTCCAGTGCTTTCGGCATTGTCCACATGATTTTTTTTTGCCGCATTTTTTGTTGAATCGTTTAGCGACTTTTTTAAAATCTTCTTTATATTTTTCTACAAGCTTTAATAATGCCTTGTCATCTTTTTTGGTCCATGCCCCAAAGCAGACGTCAGATAATAATAAACCAGAGGCGACGAAAAGCAATGCCTTCCCCATCTTGAATGATTTGCTCTTAAACATACTGATATGCTTTTTACGAAATATATACACACTGTCAAGCGAAAATTTGAATTTTTTTTTTTAAAAATCTAAAAGCCAGAAATTTACTGAAAAATAATAATCTTACCCAAAATAAATAATACTTTATCCCATTTTTCTACTCCGCTAAAACTCGTTCCACCAAAAACTACCATAAATATCCACTCCCTTTCCCCAAAAAATTCCCTTAAACACTTTGTTCAAAAAATACCAACGCATTCATTCCCTTTTCCGTTTTCCGTGGTATCATTGTCCCCGTTATTTGGGTGATCGCTTCAGCCCTTCTCCCATCCTTTCGCAAAAATATTACGCAGCCACCTATGAAAACTATTTCGCAAATTTCCGAAGCCCGTATCCGTAATTCCATGCGTGCCCGCTTCAATCCTATCCGCTTCCTTAGCCCCGATTCCCTTTCCCGTATGCTCGACGAGTTCGCTAACGGTTACTTGCGTTCCGCCGCACTCACCTGGGAAACAATCGAAAACCGCGACGATGTCGTCCAAGGAGTCGCCTCAAAACGAAAAAAATCAATCGCCCGCCTCGATTGGGAAATCATCACCAGTGATCAATCCGACGAAGCAATGGCGCAAAAATTAGCCCTCGAATACTTCTACGATAACCTCCATACCACTAATGCTTTCGATTGCAATGAGCGCGGCGGATTTGGCCTACTCATTAAGCAGATGATGGATGCCGTGGGGAAGAAATACGCCGTCCATGAGATTATTTTCGAAACAAAGGACGCTTTTGGTACGGATACGGCCGAAACTTCCTTGCCCAAATTAACCGCAGCATTCCGCTTCGTCCCCCTGTGGTTCTTCGAAAATACAACCGGCCATCTGCGCTTCCTGGAAAATGATTACGCGACTTCCGGGATCCCACTCAATAGGGGATCTTGGCTGATTACCGTCGGCGATGGACTCATGGAAGCCACTTCCATTGCCTACCTCTTTAAACATTTGCCGCTGCGCGATTGGCTCGTTTACTGCGAACGCAACGGTATGCCCGGTGTTAAGGGGGTAACCGATGCGGTTCCGGGGACGGTGCAGTGGGAAGCGGCTTACGATGCCGTCAGGGAGTTTGGCGCTGAATTTAATGCGCTGATGGCCAAAGGGACGACGATCGAGGCCATCGACCTGAGTACCCGCGGCAACCTCCCTTATCCCGGATTAGTGGACCGCATGGATCGGGCGATTTCGGCACTTTGGCGCGGCTCGGATTTGTCGACACTTTCCCGGGCATCCGGTGTCGGGGCTTCCCTCCAGGCCGACGAAACCGCTATCCTCCTCGAAGACGATGCCAATATGATCTCCGAAACATTGCGGGAACAAGTCGACCGGTGCGTGATCCGTTACCTCTTCGGCGACGTCCAAAATAAAGCCTATATCCGCCTCATCGTTCCCACTTCCAGTAGCTTTAAAGACGAAATCGCCGTTTATCGCGCACTCCACGAAATGGGCGTGCCATTAGCCCTCGACGATATTCGCGAAAAATTTGGCCTCCCAACTCCGTCCACCGAAGAAGCCGTTTTGGGAAGTAAAATGGCCACTCCGTGAGCCCATCGGGATCCCGCCATGGAAATTTCCATGGCCGGCTTCGGGGTTTTACCCCGAAGCCGGCTAAGGGGCTAAAGCCCCTTGCGGGATCCCCACAAAGGCGAAATAAGGGTAATTAATTTAAAAAAAAAAGCAATATGGAAATCAATCAATGGTTAAAGCTAGTAGAATATGGTGATCATCCGCATCCGGAGGGCATTCAGCGCGTTACGCGCATAGCGGCGGAGGAGATGCAGCGGAAATTCCGTTCGTTACGTGCGCGATTGGCGAGGAAATTTGGGGGTATACCGATTTACATTGGGCATCCCGACGACAAAGATTTTTCTTTTTTACCGGGGCACAGCGACACTCGTTCTTACGCTTGGGTACAGGACATAGAGGCGCGCGACGACGGCATTTGGATTTTACCCAAGTGGTCTGAAGCGGGGCGGGCGATGATTGAGAATTCTTTTTTTAAATTTCTTTCGCCGCGTTGGGAGATGAAGCAGGAGGGGGGTGTACTGGTTCCCGTTCGTTTAATTTCAGTAGGATTGACTAATAATCCGAACATACTGGGCGACGCCATTGCCAACCAAAAAAATACGACTGTTACACCGAAAAATATAAATTCCAGGCGAGGAAATGCGATTACCGAGCGTGGAAATTCCAATGCAGCGGCCGCAGCTGAAGCATTAGCCGGTGCTAATATATCCGACGACGCCATTGTTAGCCAAACAGACACTGTCGCTGACCCGACAAATCCAGCCACTCTATCAAAAAATCCCAGCGCATCAGCCGAAAATGAGGAAGTTAATGCCCAAATAACCGAAAAAAAGAAAGGTAAATACCCTAAAAAATTAACCCCAAAAATCAAACAAAACGAAACCCAACAAAATGAAAACTTTCCCCTTCAACAACAACTGAATAACCTCCTAATGTCCCTGTTTGACGTGGATTTTACTAAAACTTGGGAGGAAATCGAAACACTTTTAACCACAAAAGCAAATCACGCCCGCCTCTGGATCGAAGAAGGTGAATCCCTGAAAAATAATAACCTCGACCTCCTCTCGGAATCCGAACGCTTCTATAAAATCGCCTGCGAAAAAGAATTGCAAGTCCAAAATCTAAGCGAACAACTCAATATCACAAAAAATCTCTCCGGTGAACATTTCGTAAACTTTGCCATCAATCGCGGCCTAATCCTCCCTAACGAAGCTAACGCCTGGAAAGAAAAATATGCCGCTAACCCCTACGGCGCTTCCAATGACCTCCTTAAACAAACTTGCCTCCTTAATACAACTTCTAAAACGGAACACCTCCGCCAATTCCCTTCCACCTCCAGCGGAAAAGATCAAATCTTGGCCCTCGTTAATGAACGTATGGAAACGAGTGGAGAAAGTTACGCCGAGGCCTGGAACGCCATCAAAAAAATATATCCCACTCTCTTTTGAAAAATTTTTAACCAATAACACAAAAATTAATATGCAATTATCCCATTTTAGACGCGACCTTCTCCCCGCCCCATACCTCCACTCTGCAAAAATTTTCCCGCATTGTCAAGTTTTTTTTAATATTTTTTCAACCCAAATTTTTTAAATAATTTCCAATGAACCCATTTAATTTTACTACGAATATGAAAATATTGTCCAATACAGCCATCGGTACGCACGAAGATTGTATCACAAAGTGCGCAAAAACTCCCCTTAAACCTAGCCAGTTGGTCGCCCTCGACGCAAGCGATCCCAAAGGCGTTAACCCCAGTAGCAGCAGTAGCATACCCTTTGGCGTGGCGAGTGACGAAGCCGCCGCCGGCGAAATCGTTAACGTGGACCTCCTGGGCTGCTCCAATACCCTCCATATACGCGCCGGAGCTAGTATCGCTGCCGGAGCATTACTCATCCCGGGCGCAAACGGTACCGTTTTACCTATGCCCACGAGTGCCGGGACCTATAGCTGTATCGGCCTTGCCCTGTCGAGTGCCGCCAATGGCGCGGAAGTCGAAGTGCTCACGTCGCTGCCCTACCAGCATAAAATTACGGCCTAACCATTAAAATTTGATAAAATTTACTATGAATACTTATGAAATTCTTCCCAAAGATGACGGTTTTCAAAGCTATGGGACAGTTTGTGCTGCAAACGAGTCTCGATTTACTGCAGCGAATTATTCAGAGCCTCTCACGGCGTTTACCATCGGATGGAAAAACCGAGAAGAAATAGAATCCTTACTCAATTTTGTAGCGCCCGTTGTCAATGTGGCTCGGCGGTTTGAGTTTAAGGTAGGGGATCCCGACCAGGCATTTTTATCGGAGACCGACGATATTCGTTCCATTGGTTCTGCTTTCAAGCGCGTCGAATTTACCGGGACTTCCGTGACGTCGAAGACGTTTAATAAGGGGCTAACGATCCGCGTCGACCACGATGACGTCGCCGGCGATGACTGGCGCGAATGTTACGTGCAATTACTGCTGCAGCGCCTCTATCGCAATGAATTGCGCCGCGCGATTGCCGCACTGGAAGCCAATGCCGTGAGCTCTACAACGAATTATATCTGGAGTAACTCCACCGGTACCCCCAATCCCGACGCCGATATCCGCGCCGAACTCGAGGCCGCAATGAATATTACCGGGGTGCGTCCCAATCGCCTTATCCTCGGCGAAGTGGCTTGGGATATCCGCGCTAACGCCTATGACCACCAAAATAATGCCGGAGCTAATCGTTCCGCCGCCCTTAATCTCGAGGAGTTCGCTAGAAAATTGTTCATCGAAGAGGCGCGCGTCGTCAGCGGACGATACCAAACCTCAGCGACGGAAAAATCTTCCTTTCTCGGTAACTCCATCCTCGCGTTCTACGCCAATAACGCCGTCATGAAAGATGAACCCGCTAATATTAAACGCTTCGTAACCCCAGTCGACGGAAATTCGCTCTTCCGCGTCTACCTCGAAGAACATAGCAAATTTAGCGATATCACCGTCGAACATTACAGTAATATCGTCATTACCTCCACCACCGGTATCCGTAAATTGGTGGTCAGCGCAGAAGAGGAGTAGCGGCGCGAAATTGTTCAAATCTCCAAAAAATTGCCCGGGATATGGCTCCGAGTCACGCATTTCGGGTTTGGTGACTCAGGTTTGGCGTTACCGGGCTTAATGCCAGGAGCCCAGTACCCATGGCTTCGCCCCCCAGGCCCCGGCCAGGGGATGGTAATCCCCTGGGCCTCCAAGGAGGCCCGGCGGTTTGCATTCCGTGCAAACCGCTGGCCGGGGCCTGAGGGTGGGTGGGGTGGGGGATTTGAATTAGGGTGATAAAATTTTAGGAAAAAAAATTTAAGAAAGGTAAATTTATGGCAACTTGGATAACGATAGAGGTAGAGGATTTATATGCCTATTTAGTGGCGGCGCAGGTTGATATTTTGCGGCGTGGGGCGTTAGCGAAGCAGCAGGGGGATCCTGTGGAGGGAGTGATAGGGGACATAGTGTTACGGATTCGGGCGCAGATTGCGAGTAATCGGAAGAATGTGTTAAGTCAGCGGCCCTATGCGATTCCGCCGGAGCTCAAGGCTGAGGCTTGTATTTTAATTTTGGAGGTGGCGCAATCTCGGATTCCCGGGTTAAAGCTGACGGCGGACCAGGTACGTTTAGCGGATCAGGCGCGGTTACAGTTACAGAGGGTAGTCAATGGTGAGGTAGCGATTTCCGTGCCCGACGACCGTTTATTGGATGTGCAGCAGTCGATTAGTATTGTTCATAGTCGGCCGAAGGCGGCGACCGCGTTTCAATTGAGAGGATTTTGATGAAGCAGCCACGGGAAGGAATTTTGGAGCATTTCCAGGACAGGATTTACGTGATTTTGCGGTCAAAAAATGATTTTTTACCGCTATTTATTATTGGTGATAAGCGGAGT
>JAIROS010000021.1 GCA_031257405.1 Puniceicoccales bacterium
AAACAAACAAAGGAAAAATTATGAACATATTCGACACAAAACGCGGTCTAAATTTGGCCGCCATGATTCTAGGGACATCTTCCATGGTGGCACCTAGCTTACACGCCCTGACACAGGCACAAAAAAATGCCAAAAGGACAATAGAGAATTGGCCCTCCGGTGCTTTGGGTATGAGTCATATAAGAGCTATCAATGGATGTATTGAAAACGGTGGCATCGATGTCAACTACAAAGATGAAGGCGATGATACCCTGCTTACTCTAGCTGCATCAGAAGGGGATACAGAATCAGTGAAACGATTACTGGAACTGAGAGCTTCTCCTTTCGTGAAAGATGGCAACGGCAAAACACCAGTGGAGTTGGCACAAGCAGAGTTAGAGCGGTTACAAGAGGAGGAGCGCGAATACATCGAAAGTGGTAAACGAACTCTTGAAGATATACCAAGAGGCATTGAAAATTGTAAGAAAACCATTGCTATTTTGAAGAAAGCAATGAGAGCACCTCTTTACCGCACACATGGAACAACAAATCCCTGGGGGCATCGGCACTAAGAAAAAGCGGGAGAAATATATATTGCCGCCTTTGAAGGCACTTTCGGCACCGGAATTAGTCGGTGCTGAAAAAATTTTAGCGGAACGCCTCCGCGATTGGAAAAATCTTAAAGCAAATAAAAATACAACACTATTAATCGCCAAAATTTTTACTCCGAAAAACAAAAAACATTTGGAATATTTTTAAAAAAAATGCTTAACTCGCCACAAAAAATCTGAAAGAGTGTTATGCATAACCTAAAGAAAGGAAAAAATGAATGATAAAAATATGAAAACAAAGTTGTTAAAAAATCTTATATTGGGTAGTTTCTTCATCGGAAGCTTTTCGACGAGTGCACAAGGAAGTTTTCCGAAGACTCGAAAAAAAAGCTTGCCGAAGACTCAACAACAGCAAGATGGGCTATTAAATGATTTAAAAAATCAAAAGCAAAAGCTTGAAGAAGAACGGAACTTTCTTTCCAAGCAATTAACTGAACGGGCGCATAAAAATCTTAGTTTTAAAAACCCAGAAGAAGAAAAAAAATTAGGGGAAGAGGTATTGCAAATAAAAGAGGGAATAATAGCTCTAGAGAGAAAGATTAGGAATCTGGAACGGAAGGAACGGAAAATAGCAGTTCTAGAAAAAAAGCTTGTGCCATCGAAAGAATAAATAGTCCCACTCCAAAGGCATCTCGCAAGGGGTGCTTTTGTTGGGTTCGTTAAAGTTTGCTAAAGCTTACTAAAAAAATAAGAACAATGCGTAAAATTAATTCCTAGGGCGTAAATAAGGATTCTCCCTTTTTTCTTCGCCAATAGTCGTCAAATAGCCATGGCCAGGAATGATAACCGTCTCGTCAGGCAACGTGTATAGCTTCTCGCGGATACTCCTAAATAACGCATGCTTATCGCCGCCAGGAAAATCCGATCGCCCGACCTTCCGCGCAAAAAGTGTGTCACCCACAAAACAAATGCCCAATCCCCTGAAAAAATAGGCTAAACCCCCTGGCGTATGCCCCGGAATCCACAGCGCCTCGACACTTAATCCACAAAGGGAAAAAGTAGTTCCGTCGGCTACGATTTGATCCACCGAACACGCATCAATATGCCAATAAGCGCGCATTTCCGGTTCGATTTGTTCTGGATTTTCCATCACCTGGCGATCCAATTCATGGGCATAAACTTTGAGCCCCTGTTTTTTCAGCGGCAACGCATCCGTAATATGATCCCAATGGCAGTGGGTAATGAGTAAATGTTGCAAACGGACTCCTTGCCTTTTGGCGATCGACAGAATTTCCTGGGCAGCGTTGGGAGGTGCATCGATGACAATTCCGTTATTTTCATGAGTGACGATGCCGACATTGGTTCCCGACCCTTGTGGGCCAAGCGGATAAATATCAACCATTATTCCCAACTTATTATAAATATTCATTGCACTAATAATACTGCCCGGCGACGTCCCTTCAAGCCCGTTTTCTGCGCAATAAATGCTTCAAAAAAACACATTCTATGATGCCACGGCAGCCACACGCCATTTGATCAGTAAAAATGAAATAAATTTCAGTAAAATTTTTCTATTTTTTTATTGACACCTCAGTTTGAATTCATAAACTGATTACTATGGTGGGCTTGAACCCAAGTCAATTTAATCTCCCTATCAACGGAACGGGCTCCAATATTAATGTTGGTGGTGTGCAAAAAACACCCTCAGGGACAATTGGGGGACTGAAAATTTCCAACGCTACCCACAAAGGAGAAAATGTGGAGAAAAAAATGGATGCATCAGCCAATGTCACAGCCCACTCCCTAGCCGAAACCCCGGGCACCACCGAAACCGCTGCCACCGATGCTAAAAGCGGTATAAGTAAAACGGAAACACCCAAAAAATTCAATTTCAGCCAAATTAAACCCGCCACAGGAAATAAAATGCCATCAATGGGAAGCGCCTCTAACATAAATTCCAAAGGCCTCGACGAACGCAACAATTAATTCATAAATAACTATTAATTCATAAATAACTATTTACTGCGCATTCATCGCGATTATTATGGCCCGCGAGGCAGCTGTGCGACTATGTCCGACGACAAAGAATTTCCGATTATCCGCTTCGTTGACCACGTCCTGGAATACGCCGTCCAGCGGAATGCGTCCGACGTCCACTTCGAAACTTTTGCCAATAGCGTACTCATTCGCCTGCGCATCGACGGCGTTTTAGTCGAACTCCCGGCGCCGGTGCGTAACCTCGGCGACGCCATTATTTCTCGCATCAAAACTATCGCGAACCTCGATCTCGCCGAAAAACGTTTACCCCAGGACGGCCACATCGAACGCACTTGCCTCGGCCGTTCCGTCGATTTTCGCGTCTCGACTTTGCCCACCCAGTACGGCGAAAGCGTTGTTTTACGGGTCCTCGATCGGGATTCGTGGCATTTCGACTTGGAACAGATGGGCCTTGGGCCGGAAATCCTCGCGCAATTGCGACAGATACTGCATTCGGGCTCGGGGATTGTCCTGGCGACCGGGCCGACGGGGAGCGGTAAAACGACGACGCTCTACAGTGCGCTCAACGAGATCAACGACGAAGAGACCAAAATTGTGACCGTCGAAGACCCGGTGGAATACGAAACTGAGGGCATGGTTCAAGTCAACGTTCGCGACGACGTCGGCCTGACTTTCGAGAGCGCTTTACGAGCTTTTTTGCGCCACGATCCCGACAAAATTCTCGTCGGAGAGCTGCGCGACGCCCTTACCGCCCGCATCGCCATCCAGGCCGCTCTCACGGGGCACCTCGTACTAGGCACGCTCCACACCAACGACGCTCCGAGCTCCATCACGCGCCTCGTAGACATGGAAATCGACCCCTACCTCATCGCCGACACGGTCAAAGGTATCATCGCCCAGCGGCTATTGCGAAAAATTTGTCCAGATTGTAAAATGGAAGCCACTATGACTCCCGAGGCAATGAAAATCGCTGGCCCGCACGGTGTCAATAAAATATTTTGCGGAAGGGGCTGTGAAAATTGCAATCACACGGGCTACAAGGGGCGCTTCGGCATTTACGAGTGGCTCATGATCGATTTTACGATACGTGACGGCATCCGCAAACGCCTTTCCCTCGACAAATTTCACGAATTGGCGATCCAAAACGGCCTCACCCCACTTAAACAAGCAGCCCTCAAAGCCCTCCGCGAAGGCACGACGACGGTCACGGAATTCGGAAAAATATAGCAAAAATATAACGCAATACTTATAATTTTTCGCAAATTTTTCTTAAAATTCGAAGCGATCATCCGGCTTCAGGGAACGAACAAAAGCACAAATGAGCTTGATGGCATTTTCGATATCTTCCAGGTTGGCCGTTTCGACGGGCGTATGCATGTAGCGCAGGGGAATCGAAATCAACCCCGTCGGGACGCCACCACGCGACACCTGCATGCAACGCGCATCGGTCCCCGTCGGACGCGTCTCGGCCTCGATCTGATAGGGAATATTTTCCCGCTCAGCACTTCCAATAATCCGCTCAAAAATCAGAGGATTAATGTTAACACCGCGCGTGACGATGGGCCCCGCCCCAAGCTCGATCTTCGCAAAACGCTTATTGTCACAATTAGGAAAATCCGTCGCGTGCCCGACATCCACCGCAATCCCTACCGCCGGCATACAAGAATAAGCCGCGTTAATCGCCCCGCGCGTGCCGACTTCCTCCTGCGCCGACGCCACCGCAACAACATTACACCGCAAACCGTCTTTTTCCGCCGCTAAACGCAGCGCCGCCTCCATCACAACGTAAGCCCCCGCTTTGTCGTCGAAGGCACGCCCCGTAACGTTATTCGTGCCATTTATAATAGCCGTTTCGGGCGTTTCGTAGACGACGGGGTCGCCGATACAGACGAGCGCTTTGGCTTCGGCCTCGGATTTTACACCGATATCAATCCACAATTCATGCAATTTTTGCACCTTATTTTCCTCGTCATCGTCGAGTAAATGAATCGCGCGTTTCCCCGTGATGCCCAGTACGTCGCCATTTTTCGTCAAAATTTGGACGCGGCGCCCCGGAATAATCCCGCGGTCATGGCCGCCGATCGCACTAAAAGAAAGAAATCCCTTGTCGTCGATGTACGTGATGGCAAAACCCAATTCATCCATGTGGCCGGAAAGCATACATGTCGGGTGATTTTCGTCCGTTTTCACCGTTGCGAAACGATTGCCAATGGTATCTTTTTTATAGGTATCGACGGCGTTTTCCATGTAATGATCGATGACTTTTTGGGCCTCGAATTCATATCCGGAGGGCGAACGCGCAATCATCAACTCCTTTAAAAATTTCGGGATACTTAGCATGGGCGGCCAGTATTGACAAAATTTCAAAAAATCAAGATTTTTACGTGCGTCATAAAAGATTCCTTTGTTTTGCGCATGCGACTGTTGTATTTTTCGACATAATATTTACCTCGGCATCCTTTATGGGATATTATTTTTCCTTTGTCAAGTATTTTTTTGGAAAAAATTAAAAAAATTTGCGCCTGTACTCCGCGATCTGCGGCGCCTGCTTTTTTATTGTTTTCAGTCGCCATTATTTTATGTACTCCGTTCCGTGGAATTTTTCCCTCGAAAGTCCATCCCGCGCCCTCCACAATCACCCGAAAATCCCCCCGAAGATCTCCACGCACCAGCCCAATCACCCACCGAAGATACCCTCATCACCGCCATTAAAAACGGCTCCCAAACCGCACTAACACAGTTCATCAATGCCTATAAAGGGCGCATTTTCTCCGTCGTTTACAACATCGTCCATAACCCCGACGACGCCTCCGATATCACCCAAGACGTCTTCATCAAAGCCTACAACGCCATTCACACGTTCAAATCCAATTCTTCGCCCTTCACGTGGCTGTATCGCATTGCGGTCAATATGGCGCTTTCTTTTTTACGAAAAAATAAAAAACGCAACTTCGTCAGCATCGACCAACTGGACGAGTCCGGCATTTCCCCGGAACAATTGCGCACCATTCCCGCGGTGGACGGCGGCGATCGATCGGCGGCGCTAAAAGAATTACAAAAAAAATTGAACGAAGCGCTGCAAACGTTGTCTAATAGTCACAGAGTTGTGTTTATTTTATTTGAGGTGGAAGGTTTATCGCACGAACAGATTGCTCAGATTGTGGGGTGTTCTGTGGGGACGGTACGTTCGCGCTTGCATTACGCCAAGCAACAATTACAAGTATATTTGAAGGAGTTTTTGTAGGATGTCACCGGTCGATAAAGATAAGCGGTTATTGGAGTTATTCCAGTTAAAAAAGCAATTGGAGCGACCGGATCGGGCATTTTGGGAGCGCTTCGACGAGCAGTTGCGGCGGAAGTTTTTACGGCGGACGGAAAAAATTTCACTTCGGGAAAAATGGCACGATTTAGTTCGAAAGTACGGGGCTTGCGTCCATTCGCTGGTTTACGCGGCGGTGGTGTGTTGTGTATTGCTACTGGGCGTGGCGCAATTGCGTTCGCCGAAAACGGTGGCTCCGACGATACTCCCCGAGCAATTTACGGCGGCGGTGGACGTAATTCCTTTCCAGAGGGCATGGGCCGATGCTACGCTGGTGTTTGACGATTTGAGGGAGGAGCGGGCCTATTACATTTGCAACGACATGCGCATATCGGGATTGAATTCCCGTGCAAAAGAATTAATTTTCTGAGTCATGCGGATTGTTGTGTTGTTTGCTCACGTTTGTTTAGCGTTAGCGGGTGCGGAGGGGGTTAATTTTTACGCCGCTGAAACATTCGGAAGCAAACGGGGCGATCAAAATCCCGAGGCGAAAAATTTTTCAATCGAAGCAATTTCAGCCGAAGCAACTTCTTCAATGGGAACAATTTCAGCCAAAATTTCAGCCGAAACAGTCGGCGGGAATCAATCCGCCCAGGAAATATCGCCGCCCAAACAATATTTCCCAACGGAACAAATAACGACCATACTCGGTACGCTTTCTCCCGAGGCGAAAAATTCTTCAGCCGAAGCAATTTCAGCCGAAGCAACTTCTTCAATGGGAACAATTTCAGCCAAAATTCCAGTTGAAGCGGCCGGCGGAAATCGGTCTGCCCAAGAAATATCGCCGCCGAAACAATATTCCCCAGCAGAACAAATAACGACCACGCTCGGTGCGCTTTCCGCGGATATCCAAAAATTGTGGCTCGCCCAAAAAGATACCGTCGTCAAAGTTATGGGTGTCAAAAAAAGTAGCGATGGACAGGAAAATTTACTATTTGGGACAGGATTTTTCGCCGACCAAAATGCCCACGTCCTGACGACCGCGACCATAGCAACGGATGCCGAAACCCTGTGGGTCGAATACGGTGAGCTGTCCTACGCCGCGACCGTGATCGGCAAAGACCCCGTGACAAACATAGCGGTCATTCAGCTGCTCAAAAAACCGAAGCAATTTAAGGCCGTCGCCTGGCCACAAACCCCTTCTGCCGCGGCCGCCGAAGGCAGTATTATTGTATCGATTGGCTCGGCGTTCGGCATGGAACCAGCACCTACCCTGGGCCTCGTCGCGGGTAAAAATATTGTTTTTGGGGACCGCATTTTTGTTACCACCTACCTCCGCAGCAATATTCCTATCCACGGCGGCGAAAGCGGTGCGCCCGTATTGAGCAGCGGCGGCGATCTTTGTGGCATGCTGATTGCGTCGCTCCCCGAGTTGCACGCGAGTTTTAGCATTCCCGTACGCGCTCTGGAGCGGGTTTTCAAGGACCTCATTAGTAATAAAATGGTAAAATATTGTGCGGCGGGGTTTAGTGTACGGGGGGAAATATCGGAAGCGGCGGACAAGGAGGTCGTGATTTCTGCGGTTGACAATGGAAAAATCAGGTACATCGGGGGTGAGGCGCTGGAGGTCGGAGACGTTATCCGGGCGATTGATGGTCAAAAAATTGTCAATGAAAGTGACATCGCCGACATTTTATTTTTCAAAAAACCGAACGATCGGCTAGATATTCAGGTCACGCGCCATAAAAAACCGCTGCAAGTCGCCATTACACTTAGTGAGAAAAATTTTTAAAATTTATCTATATTTATTGACAGCGCGGCGGATATTGGCTATAATTTGGGCACCTTAGGAAAAGTATATGAAAAAAGTTATAAAAGTATTCTTGGGAATTGCTTGTATTTTTACGGGCAATGGTATTGTAATGGGCTGCAAAGCAGCGGATTATGTTCCGGAAGAGGCGGTTCCTGTACCGCCGGAGCAACCGGTTTCGCCGGGATGTCCTGGGCATCCAGGTTGTCCTGATGGCACATGTTAGAGAGCTAACGGGACAGTGTGAGGGAGGCATGGGTCGGAATCGAACCGACGGATAAAGGTTTTGCAGACCTCTGCCTTACCACTTGGCTACCATGCCAACCCCAAAAATAATTGACCGACTCACCCCACACAGCCGCCACAAAAGGAACTTTTCGCCGGTTTTCAATGATTTATTTCATTTATTGTGTGCCTGCGGATTGAATGTCGCCTTCCGTCTGTAACGTAAAATATTCCAAGCTTTTTTATCATTTATATCGTATATAAAATACCCTACATAAAAATTTGTCAAGCTTTTTTTGAAAAAATTTTTGCGAGCCCAATATACTCCGATAATTCGGGTTGCCTTCCTTAAAAAAAAATACATAGCCCTTAGCCATGGACGGTGTACGGAGGGCTGGTTTCGCGCTAATGGCCGTCCTCTCCCTCCTAGCAATCACCGCCGGATTAGTCGCGGGTTTCGCCGTACTCGCTAACCTGGATAATAGAAAAATTAGTAACGCCCTCCACTCGCCCTACGCTACCGCGAAAAAAAATGCGCTCCGTGCCGTCGGCGACGCCCTCGCAAAATTACAGGCCGCTACCGGCCAAGATACCGCCGCTACCGCGAAAGCCGATATCTTCGAAATAACCCCCGCAGAACATAAACACTGGGTCGGCGCCTGGCGCGTCCAAAAATCTAACGAGCAATCCCCCACGGAACAAGATACAAAAATTTTCCTCACTTGGCTGATCTCCGGAAACCATTACGGCGAAAATGATAGCCAAAATACCCCCGCCGAAAATAAACGCATCGCCATTATCGACCCTAGCCGCAAACACGTCCCGCCGGTAACCGCCGAACTCGTGGACGCCCCCGGTAACAGCGAAAACCCCGGACAATTCGCCTACTGGATCGACGACCAAAGCCTTAAAATCCAATGCAACCTCCATAACCCCGGTAACCTCTCCCGCGACCTGTTCTCCAAACAAATTAAAACCATACCCGATCACTGGTTCATCAAACGACAATGCCAAGGGCGCTACGGTACGGAAATGGCGGAAAATAGCGCCGATAACCCACTGACACAAAATTTCCTCCAAAATAACCCAGCCATCGCCGGTAACCCAGATTACGGGTGGCTGCTCGATTACCCAAACTTTTCCGAACAACAACGCCAGTACCTGCAACAAAAATACCACGATTTTAATGCCTTTTCCTTGGGCCTCCTCACCGATACCCGCCGCGGAGGATTCCGAAAAAATTTGTGCGACGACCACTCCGGTACCTACCGCCCCGAAATCCCTAATGACGCCTTTATCTTCGCGCCCCCAACCTCATTCCCAGCACCACCGACAACCTGGGGATATTACAAAAGTTTTTACAATTTGGGAGCCGAAATCGCTTCCGGTAACATCGCGCCACGCCCCGTAAACCCACTCTACCGACCCCAATCGGGCGTCAATTACGGCGATTGCTCCCTGACCTGCTCAACCGACGCCGCCGGCTACTCGACGGGCTCCATCTCCGGTACCCACGCCGCCGACCTCGGTATCCCAACCCAGTACGGCATTTACCCCATCTGTACCGCCTTCAAAAATTATATGATCCTGTACTACTTCGACGGCTATGCCCCCGATAATGCCACTTCCTCCGGCTACGGCCGCTACCAATCCCTACGCATGCAGCCCGGATTTTACTTCGAAAACCCCTACGCCTATAACCTCTCCTCGGCGCCAATAACCATCTGGCAAGGCGCGCCATTCGTCTCCGGCCCGGAAAATAACGCCACCGAACGCTACCAAAAACAACCCACCTTCCGCTGCAAATTGTCCTACGCCGACGGGACTTCCGACGACGGCCTCTACCAAAATTACCCCAATAGCGCCAACGACGATACCAAAGTTTTCCCCTTCCTCGCCACCGACCCAGACCGCTACCTGCGCCCCATTTGGGACGGAATGATCACCACAAATTTCCCCCGCGCTACCGCCAAATATATCCACCTGAATAGCCATACGTCCTACATCGCTTCCGGGAAAAGTAAAAAATTTACCACCCATAACTCCAAAGATCTGCGGAACTACGAGGTTAACGACATCCGCTTTTACCAATCGGCGGCGCACGCGTCCGAAGTCGCCGCTTCCTGCCAAATCCACAGTTACCCTTCCGCCGACCAGCCGGGGAATTTCGCGCCGTGGCCCAACGATACGGATCAATGGTCGCCGTTTTACCTGCGGACAATGGACGGTAACGGGGATATTTTCCAGCAAATTTGCGACGTCAACCTGCAATACGCCGCCGTAGACGGACCCATGGCCGACCGCAATATGCAGACGTCCAGTTTGGTACGCGGCAAAGAAATCCCGCTTTATTTGTGTTGCGCGCGATTGAAGCAGGGGCCGGTGAGTTCCGCGGACTGCCGGATCGTCCACCCGAATATGGCGGATATGGGATGCGACCTGCGACCTTTTGCCAACGCGAATCCCCGCGCCCCGCTATCCTGCCGCACGGCCCGCCAAGACGATATCGCCAGTTTCATTTACGCCGGCTCATTTTTTCCGGGGAACGGGTCATGGGAAGCCCATTGGCTCGGGTTATCGGACGCCAACAATAATGTCTACTCCAGCCGCCTGGAACACGCTCTTTTCGCCGATTATCCGAAATTCCGCAACCTTTTCGACCTGCCTCACCCAACCCATAAAATCCTTAACCTCGGCTTCCTCCAACACATGGACGTGGGGTGTTTCTCCTACCACCCCAGCTACGCCATCGGCAATTCTTACCAAAATCCCTGGATCGCGCGGGATCGATTTTTCCAGGAAAATGCAGCGATTGCGGGTTCTACGTGGCCGTCGCACCACCGCGTCGAAATGCTCTACGACTACTCCTACTGCCTGAACCGCGCCCTCTGGGATTCCTATTTTTACGCCTCTTACGACCCAATCGCAAAAATTTTACTCAACCCCAACTATAAAGCATTCATCGGCGCGACGGAAAGTCAATTGAATTCTTTCGATGCGGCGGCGGCCATGGCGATCAGGGGTGCATTCAACGTCAACAGCACGTCCGTCGAGGCCTGGGCTACATTTTTCGGGGGCGCGATCGACTCCATTGGCACGTCTGGCGGCGCGGAATTTTCCCGAATCCAGACCATCGAATCGGCGGCGAATATCGGTTTGCGCTCGCTGAATAAAGACCAAATCCGTGCGCTGGCGGCTCGGGTCGTAGAACAAATTAAAAAGCGGGGTATCGCGGGGAGTTTAGGGGAATTTGTCAATCGCAAACTGGTTTCCAAGGCTTCTGACAGCGGCCGACTGGGGACCAAAGGGGCGTTACAAGCGGCGATCGACGGCACGAATATTAACGACGGCTACGGCGGCGACAGTGTCAATTCGGCGCGTGGCAAGGCGTGGTTTGACGACGATGCGGCGAGTGGACCTTTTTGGGCGGGGGCGCCGGAGTACTTGACGCAGGCGGATATTTTACAATCCGTGGCCACCACCCTTTGTGCGCGCGGCGACACGTTTTGCATCCACGCCTACGGCAATGCGCTCGCCAAAAATGGCAGTAAAATAGCGGAAGCGCGCTGCGAAGTCCTGGTCCAACGCACGGCGGATTTACTGGATTCCGATAGACCGGAACTGGGCCGGAAATACAGGATTTTAGCCATTAAATGGGCTATTCCCGGTAAATTTTTATAAAAAAATAATGAAAAATATATTGCTAGCGATTGAATTTGTTGTTGGGTTTTCCCGATATTTTGTCAAGCAAAAATTTTACTTTTTTAATTTTTACAGCCCATTGAGCTAAAATTTTACGATACACTAAAAAATTATACTTTTTTTGATAAAAAATAAAAAATATAATAAAAAAGACTTGATTCTGTAAAAAAATCATATAGTATTGCTATCACCATGAAAAAGTTATTATATCCACTCGTTTTATGTCCCTTAGGGGGAATTCACGGTACAATGCTGAGGCAACAGCCAGTGACTCCGCTTTCACCAAGGATTCAAAATCTTGTTGATTCATTTCAAACTCATCCAGACAAGCCACTTCCACTCGACGGTAAAGGTCCCGCATTTCGCGTGGAAACCCCAAGCCCAGCCCCGGATCCAACTCCGAGCCCATTTAAGGGGAAACCACACAGACTAATGGATGCTCCGCCGTCGCCAGTGTCGCCGTCTCCAGTGTCGTCTCCAGTGCCGCTGCCGCCGCCTCCCACAGCTCCAGCAGATTCCAAAAAGTCTAAGGGAAAACCACGCAAAGTAGCGGATCCATCGAAATCGCCAGTGCCGGTGCTGCCGTCTCAGCCGCTTCCAAAATCGCCAGCGGACTACTATAAACTATCAGCAGATCAAGCTCAGACAGCAGATCAAGCTCAGACATCTCCAGTGACAAAATCACAGAGTAAAAAGCAAAAACAACATAAACCTCAATTAACAGAGGATCCAGTCCCTAAAGTTAGAAAAGAGCTCGTGACAAATGATGGAAAATTGTTTAACGAAAGTAAAAATTGTTTCGCGAAATTAAATGCGGTCGCCGGTCTCGGCGGACACGTAAAGTTCTGGATTCTTCCCGGGGGTTTAGAAGATCTCATGGCTAACGCCGGGGGACGTACTGTCATCGCTATCCAAGCAAGTGACGGTAGGGTTGCCTTTCCTTGCTTCTTCGACAACATAACGATGATATTTTTACCCGATGGCCACCGAAGTACATTTTCCGCGAATTATTTCAAGGACGAAAATCTACAAAAAATTCTCCAGGGAATAAATCTAGGGGGGACTGATTGGACATTGGGCGATCGTTATGTGGTTAAAAATTGGCCTCAGAAGTGGACTGAAGGGAAAGTGCTCGTGGTACTCTTCTATAAAGGCAAATTGCATCTCGTGACTTTTTCAAGAGAAAAAAACTCCGATCTCAATGCCATACAAGACAAAAGTTGGCACACATCGCCTGCCAAAAAAGCCCTTTTGGCTGCTGCGGGGGTAGCGGTCGCAGCAGTAGCCGGTTATGGTGCATATGAACTAGGCAGTCAAATATATGCCGCTCAAACAGCGAAAACGGCAGCGGCAAAGGCAGCCGAGCAGCAACGGATTGTGGAAGCATTGGGCAGCAGAGTGGACAGCACAATAAATGCCAGCACAGCTAAAATCGGAGACCAAATTGGTGCCGGTTTCAAACAAACTCAAGACACAATGGGCGCCGGCTTTGGCCAAATCGGCAGCAAAATGGA
>JAIROS010000002.1 GCA_031257405.1 Puniceicoccales bacterium
GTTTTCATGCTATTTAATCCCATATTTGGCCGGACGACGATCATTCCCGACATGGATTTTTCGCGGCCGGCGGCGCTCCATCCCCAAAGTATCGTCGAAACGATCGTCAATCATTGCGCTACGAGCAGTTTTGGGTCGCCGATTTTGTGGGAAAAAATTGCCGATTATTGTTTGGAAAACGACATTGCGATGCGCAGTTTGGAGCAGATTTTTTTGGCGGGGGTTTCGGCGGCGGCGCATATTTTGGAAAAAATTCTTGACATTGCGCCGAATGCGAAAATTTTTACCCCCTACGGAGCGACGGAATGTTTGCCGATCTGTTCTATTTCCGCGGAGGAGATTTTTGACGGCTTGCGTCCTTTGCAAGAAAATGGCGCGGGGACTTGTCTGGGGCATCCCGTTGAAGGTGTCGCGGTGCGGATTATCGTTTCGGAGGACGGCCCCATCAGCCACCTCGAAGAATGCAATCTTTTGCCGCTTGGGCACATCGGCGAGATCATCGTCGCGGGAAGTAATGTGACGGAATTTTACGATCGGTTGCCAGAAAAAACGGCGTTGGCGAAGATCAATTACAACGGCAAAATTTGGCATCGCATGGGCGATCTCGGTTTTTTGGACGAGAAGGGGCGCGTGTGGTTTTGCGGGCGAAAAATGGAACGCGTTGTCACCGAACGCGGCGAAGAGTATTACCCCGAGTGCATCGAGCCCCTTTTCCAAAAATATTCCGTCGTGAAGCGCGCCGCGCTGATCAAAATTATAAAAAATGGCAAAATTTTACCTGCCATTGCGATTTTGCCTAAGAAAGATTGCTATCCATTTTTCTTTTGGCAGAAATGGAAATTGCGCCGCGAATTGAGAAATATAGCGCAACATTTCCCTAAAACGGCGGCGATCCGCGACTTCTTTTTTTGCCGATCTTTTCCTGTCGACCCCAGGCATAATGCTAAAATTCACCGCCTAGCGCTGGGAAAATATTTTTCCCGCTGATTTTTACGCTTTTATATCAAAAATTTACCAAGGGAGGAGTTTGCAGGGTTGTTTTTTGTCTGTTTCGAGCATTTTTAGCATGCGATTTTTTTTAAAAAATTTTACACTAATGTTCGTTCCGCGATTTTTTGGGGAAGCGATCGAAATGGTAGCACCGTGATTTCGCAAAATGCGCTGTACAATAAACATTCCCAGGCCCGTGCCATCCGCTTTCGAAGTGTAAAAAGGTTCAAAAATTCTCCCCATATGTTCCGCAGCAATACCTTGCCCCTGATCGTCGAATTCCAAAATTACGTAGTCATCATCGGCAAAAATCGAAATCAACAATTGCTTTTTGCGCGACATCGACTCCATCGCATTTTTTATAATATTAAAAAAAACTTGCTTAATTTGATCGACATCAGCCAAGACGACAGGCACTTCGTTTTTTACAATTATTTTAATGTCAATGCCGGCATTATCCAGTTGTGGCGTAAGAAATTTTATAGTAAAATGGAGCAATTCCAGCAAATCGGCATCCACAAAGTTGGGAGGAATAGGTCGAACGGCTTGTAAAAAAATTTTAACAATTCCATGCAAACGAGCCACTTCCTGCTCGCAAATCTCTAGCACTTTCGACGCTTTCGACGAATTTTTTTCCACGAGTAACGAGCGCAACAGCTCCAACTGTAGGCCGATCGAATTGAGAGGATTCCCAATTTCATGCGCCACACTGGCCAATAAAAGCAAAATCGAATTCACTTTTTCGTCCTCTATCTCATCTTTTTTTTTCCGCAACGACCGCGTAATGTCCGAAAACACACAAATAATTTGCAATTCACCGTCCCAAATAAAGGGAATTGAATAAAATTTTAAAAATTTTTCACACAGATAAAACCAAATGCAACTCCGCCATAAGCGCATTTTTTGCTATTTTATTTACATCTATTTAACGAATAAATTCGGGCACACACCTCCAAAAAATCATATCCCGCAAATGAGATACATTAAGTATTTTTTCGGCACTGCCATTGGCTAAAATCACATGTCCATTGCCCCGAATCACCACAATGCCATCCTCGATTAAATTAATAATTTTTTCGAAAATTTCCATCTGTTTGTAAAATTTTTTAACCAACGAAATCAAAGTCGCACGATCCAGTCGATCGATCCGCTCCAATAAACGCTCCAATGTCTGTGTCGCCATTGTAAAAAAATTTTGCAATTTTACATCATATAAACCATTTTTTGCTAAATTATTAAAAATTTCCCCATCAAACTGCCGCCTCAACCACCTTCTTCCGCTTCGCTCTCCTCTTCCTCGACTTCCTGTAGCCCGCATCATCGGCCAAAACAAATTCAATAATAGCCATCTTGCTCGCATCCCCTGCCCGCGGCATAAGCTTGTAAATGCGCGTATATCCACCGCTGCGCCGCAAAAATTCCACCACCTTCTCGTCAAATAAAACCCGAACGGCATCATTACTCCGCACCCGCGCTATAGCTAATCGGCGAAAATGTAACTTCCGCTCAACCACTTCCTCCTGATTCGCCCGCTTCGCAAGCGTTACAATTTTTTCAATAAAAGGCCGCAGCGCCTTCGCCTTCGCTAAAGTCGTCTCAATCCTCCCGTGCCGAATCAACGCAGCCGCTAAATTCCCAAGCAACGCTAGCCGATGCTCCTTCTTCACCCCCAATATGTGATTGTGTTTCCTGTGACGCATTTTACATTTCTTTCACTAAAATTTAACAATTCAACATGCGCTCGTCTACCTTCATCCCTAAAGATAACCCAAGCTCCTCTAACTTGTTCTTTATCTCCGTTAAAGATTTTTTACCAAAATTGCGATAGCGCAACATCTCGCCCTCCCCCTTCGCCACTAACTCCCCAACCGTCGTTATATTTGCATTGTTTAAACAATTCGCCGCCCGCACCGAAAGCTCAATCTCATTCACACTCATGTTCAACAAAGTCCGCAAACGATTCTGCTCGTCGCTCGCCTCCCGTACCCCATCTTCAAATTCAACTAACTCATTGTTAATCGAATCAAATACGTCCAAATGCCGCTTCAATATGGTTATCGAATCCTTCAGCGCACTCTCCGGCGAAACACGCCCATCCGTCCAAATCTCTAATATCAACTTGTCAAAATCCGTCATCTGCCCCACCCGCGTGTCCTCCACCACATACCGCGCCAACTTCACCGGACTGTAAAGCGCATCAATGGGAATGACCCCAATCTCCGTCGTGAACTTCCGATCGTCCGCTAGCGCATAACCGCGCCCAACCTCCGCTTCCATCTCAATTATAAGACGACGCTTCTCACTAATCGTACAAATCAATTGGTCGGGATTGACAATCTCTATGGGCACCTCGCCCGCAATGTCCCCAGCTACAACCCGCCCCTCACGCTCAACATCTATCGACAACTTAATCGTGTGGCGCGAACTGGACCGCAATAAAACTTTCTTTAAATTGAGCACTATGCCCGTAACATCCTCGACGACCCCCGGTATCGACTGAAACTCGTGCGCAACTCCCCCTATCTTTACCGAAGAAATCGCTACCCCTTCAATCGATCCCAACAGTACCCGCCGAAGAGAATTGCCAATACTATGCCCGTAACCCGATTCAAAAGGCTCCGCCACAAACATCCCATAGGTGTCCGTCGCCGTGTCCTCAACGCGAACCATCCTCCGCGGTAACTCAAATTTTCCTAAACGCCTTACCATAACAATCCACTCTAACGACTGTAAAATTCTACAATTAATTGACAATTTATTTTCTGTTCCAGCTCCTCGGCAATGGGCTCACGCTCAATGCGCCCCCGCAACGCCGTCGCATCAAATGTCATCCACACCGGAACCGCACGGTAGCGACACTCGTCAACACTCTGTAACGCATACCGCTTCGACGTGTCTCCTCCACGAATGCTAACCACATCCCCCACAACACACCGATAACTCGGAATGTCAAGCTTTTTCGCATTCACCGTAACGTGCCCGTGGCATACAAATTGACGCGCCGCCCGACGCGTCCTCGCTAACCCCATCAAATATACCACACTGTCCAAACGCATCTCCAGTAGCCGCAAAAATTGCTCACTCGTTACCCCACGCTTCGACTTCGCTAAATCAAAGGTCAAACGAAATTGCTTCTCCGTTAGCCCATACATGAATCGCAACTTCTGCTTCTCATTGAGCCCAACCCCGTACTCCGAAACTTTGCGCCGCAAACGCGGACCGTGTATCCCCGGGAAATATGGCTTGCGCTCAACCGCTCTGCAAGGCGGGAAAATATCACAATTAAACCGCCGATTAATTCTAGCTTTGGGACCTGTATAACGAGACATAGTTTTCTAAATTTTAAATTATATCCTCCTGCGCTTCCGCGAACGACAACCATTGTGCGGGACCGGAGTCGTATCCATAATGGCATTCACCGTCAAACCTAAAGACTGCAACGCCCGAATCGCCGCGTCACGCCCCATCCCGGGACCCTTCACGTGGACCTCTAACTCCTTCAATCCATGGGAAATCGCTACGCGCCCCGCCTCCTGCGTCACCGTCTGCGCCGCATAGGCCGTCGCCTTCCGCGACCCACGAAAATGACACTTCCCCGAACTCGACCAGGAAATGACATTCCCCTGTAAATCCGTAAAACAAACCTTCGTGTTGTTAAAAGTTGCTAAAATATTGCAAATTCCGTGGGAAATATTTTTACTGTGCTTGGCCTTGCGAACCTTGACCTCCGCAGCCCCTTCCTCCAATATGTCCTGCACCGACTCCTTGGGCTTATCCGCCGGCCGCTCCCCATCCGCCGTTACCGACGCACTTTTCGACCTCAATTCCGCCGCCATAGGTGTCCCCTTCGATTTCAATTCCTCCGCCATAATTATTTCTTCCTAACCACTCCAATCGTTTTCCGAGCCCCCTTCCGCGTACGCGCATTCGTCGACGTCCTTTGGCCCCGAACCGGTAACCCGCGATAGTGGCGCATCCCCCGATAACTCTTGATCGCCTGTAAACGCTTCAAATTCGAAGCAACCTCGCGACGTAAATCACCCTCAACTTTCCATCCATTCTCAATAATAACCGCCGTAATCCTGTTTATGTTCTCCTCGGTCAAATCGTGCGCCCGCATATCCGGATTAAGCCCCGTCTGCTCGACAATCAAATCCGCTCGACAAGGCCCAATGCCGTAAATGTACCGCAGCGCATAGGGCAATTTCTTATTGTTGGGAATATCTACTCCAATTAAACGTGGCATAATTGTTTGCTTTTTATAAAATGTCTCCTGTAACTGTTAAAAATCATTTTTTTAATAAAGTCAAGACCTCCGGCGCATTCTCCGTAACTAAAACGGTGTGCTCGCTATGTGCCGCCCATTTTCCGTCCGCCGTCCGGATCGTCCAGCCATCCGAATCAACGGAAATTTTCGGTAAACCTAGCGTAAACATCGGCTCGATCGCCAGCGTCATCCCCGGCTTCAACGTCGGCCCTGACCCGGCTACTCCATAATTGGGGACCTCCGGCGGCTCATGCATCTCGCGCCCAATGCCGTGCCCAACTAACTCCCGCACAATACCTAACCCATTCTCATCCGCAAGATTCTGTATTGCCGCCGAAATATGACCAATCGTATTCCCCGGTTTCGCCGCACCAATCCCCGCTTTCAACGCCCGCTGAGTCACAGCGATCAGCCGCTCCACATCGGCAGAAATTTCACCCACCGCAACCGTCCGCGTATTATCCCCCACAAAACCATCCACGCGCATGGCTAAATCAATGCTGATAATGTCCCCCTCGCGCAATTTTTTTTTCTTCGACGGAATCCCGTGGACAATCTCGTCGTTGACCGCAAAACAACCGTAGCCAGGGAAAATTTTCTTCCCCGAACGGAAACCAAAAGTCGTACTCTCCGCCCCATAGCGCTCCATTACACTGCGCGTCAAATCGTCCAAATCCGCCGTCGTCACCCCTACAGCCACATGGCGACAAATTTCATCCAACACCGCCGCAGAAATCGCACATACATGGCGCATTTTTTTTACCTCTTCCGAATTTTTTACGGGAATCATCGCGCACGCTCACTTCAACCGCCAAGCAATAAAACCGATCACCAATAATGCCGCCAATGCTACCCACACAATCCGAATTTTTTTACAAGATTCTATGACCTCGGCTAACCCCGCGCCGTCTTTGATCCCGCGCGAACGCCCCTTCCCCTTCTGTAAAAAACCATCGTAATTGCGCTCCAAAAGCTGGGTCTCCATCTGACGCATCGTGTCCAATATAACCCCCACCGTAATGAGCGTCCCCGTGCCTCCAAAAAACATCGAAATCGTATAGGGAATGCCGAAAGAAATCGAAATTAAATCCGGCAATAAAGCCACAACCGTCAGGAAAATCGCCCCCGCTAACGTCAATCGCGTCATCGAAAAATCTAAAAAATTCGCCGTGTCATTCCCCGGCCGTACCCCAGGAATATACCCGCCTCCCTTCTTCAAATCCTCCGCAATCTGCATCGGCTTGAACATAATCGATACCCAAAAATAACTAAAACATAAAATCAAAATGCCGTAAATAATGTAAAATGCCGCCGAACCATGCATCAACATGTTCGCAATTTTTACACAAAATGGAATGTTCCACGCCCCCGCAATGTATGTAAAAATCTGCTGCGGAAACATAATCAGCGTGCTCGCAAAAATAACCGGCATCACCCCAGCATAGTTGACCTTCAGCGGTAAAAAAGAATTTTGCCCCCCCATCACCTTCCGCCCAATTACCCGACGCGCATACTGCACCGGGACCTTCCGCGTCGCCTGCGTCACCGCCACCATACTGTATATAACAATCAGTAACAGCGCTAACATCAGAAGCAAATGCGGTACCCCAACCGATCCCACTTCCGCTCCCACAGGCCCCGTAAACATCTCTACCAGCTGAATCACCGCCCCCGGTAACGAAGATAAAATTCCAATCGTAATCAATAGCGATACCCCATTGCCTATCCCCAATTGCGTGATGCGATCCCCAATCCACGTCAATATCATCGTCCCAGCCGTCAAAATTATCGTCGAGTTGAATAAAAACCACCCGCGACCCATCACCACAATGTCCCCATATACCGTCCGATCAAACCCAGGGAAAATTTTCTCCGGATAGTTCGAAAGCGCTAAAACCAATAATACCCCCTGAATCAAACAAATCAATAGCGTCAAATAACGCGTGTATTGGGCAATTTTTTGCCGCCCATCCTGCTCCCGCTGGACCCGCGCAATACTCGGTACCACCGCCGCCAATAATTGTAAAATAATGGACGCACTAATGTAGGGCATCACCCCTAAACCGAAAATCGCTCCCTTTAAAAAAGCGCCCCCCGTAAACATGTTGTACATCCCAACTAAACTGTTCCCCGTACCACGCTGCGTCGAAAAAAAATCGTGCAACGCCTTCGGATCTAACCCCGGTAAGGGTATGCTCGCCCCAATGCGCGCCACAAATAATAAAGCTAGCGTAATAACCAACTTATTGCGCAATTCCTGTATCTTTAAACAATTTAAAAATGCCGCCAACATGTAAAATTATCCCCCCGAAGCGACTTCGACAGCTACCCCACCAGCCGCCTCAATCCTCTGCTTCGCGCTCCCGGAAAATTTGTCCGCAATCACCCTCACCGCCTTCGTCAATTTCCCATCACCTAAAATCTTAATTAAACCCTCCCGAGGCTTAATAATCCCACTCTCAACCAAAATATCCCGATTAATCTCGCCGTGATCCGCTGCCAAAATCTCCAAAATATCAAGGTTAATCCCAACAAAATGCTTCCTAAATACGCCATTGCCAAAACCGCGCTTCGGTAAACGGCGGTAATAGGGAATGCCCGAACAACAGGGCGCCGGACTGTACCCCGAACGCGCCTTGCCCCCCTTATGCCCACGGCCAGACGTCCCGCCAAAACCACTCCCCTGGCCACGCCCACGACGCTTCGTCCCGCGATTGGACCCAACTCTAACTAAATTGTGTAACTTCATTGACCCTCTCCCTTCCTATCCATTCCACCAAAACGTAACGCCATCACATCCGCGTAAGACCGCAACTTCCCTAAGGCATCGAGCGTCGCCTTCGCCATCGCAAATGGATTGCTCGAACCCATCGACTTCGAAAGTACATCCGTCACCCCTAACGCCTCCAATACTAAACGTACGCCTCCACCCGCAACAACCCCCGTCCCGGGCGCCGCAGGTTTTAAAATCACCATCCCTCCATCAAAAGTCCCAACGGCATCGTGCGGAACCGTGTGCCCAGCCAGAGGATAACGGCAAAGATTCTTTTTCGCATGATCAACCGCCTTCCTTACCGCATTCGGCGTCTCCTTCGCCTTCCCTAAACCAATGCCAACTCGCCCCGCCCCATCACCGACGACCACAAAGGCCGAAAAACTAAAACGCCGACCACCTTTTACAACTTTTGCACAACGATTGATGAAAATAACTTTGTCAACTAAATTCCCTCGCTCGTCTTGCCGCCCCGACGGCCGCGATATCACCTCCGCTTGCCGACCAGATCGCTCATTAGTCACACTCATAAAATGCTAAAATTTTACACCAACGCCGCGGACAGCATCCGCAAACGCCTTCACTTTACCATGGTAACGCTTCGTATCACGGTCAAAAACAATATCCACAATACCCGCGCCCAACGCCGCTTTGCCAAACGCCTCCCCAAAGGAAGCCGCCCCTCCAACGTTGGCCTTCAACCGCTGCGCCGGATCCTTCGCCACCGTCGATAAATATACCAGCGTCCGACCTAAATCGTCGTCCACACACTGCGCATATATGTGCTTGCCACTGAAATGTAGCGATAAACGCGGCCGAGAACCCGTCCCCAATACCGCCTTGCGAATCCGCATCCGCCGCCTATATTTTAAATTTTTTTTATAATCTAAATTCACCCTGACCTCCTACTCTACTTCGCCGATTTCTTCCCCTCTTTCCGCCGAACCACTTCCCCTGCAACGCGCACTCCCTTGCCTTTGTAGGGCTCCACGGGGTAAAAATGCTTGATGTCCGCCGCCACCTGCCCCACTAAAAATTTGTCCGCGCCTTCGATGTGTATCGCCGTGCCATCCTTCACCGTCACCTTCACCCCCTCCGGAACCGCATATACTATGGGATGCGAGTACCCCAGCGCTAAATCCAATGCCTGCCCCTTGAGCACCGCCTTAAATCCAACGCCCTGAATCTCCAAATCCTTGGCATAGGGCTTCTGCACGCCCTGCACCATATTACTAATAATAGAGCGCGCCGTACCATGCATCGCCCGAGCCCGACGCGAATCGTCCCGCGGAAAAACTTCAATCACCCGGCCATCAAACTTAATTTCCACCGCACCATCAAAAGTTTGCTCAATCCGTCCCGCTACGCCGCTCGCCGTAACCACCTGCCCGGCCACCGTCACTCGGACCGCATCCGGAATAATCACGGGTAATTTTCCTATTCGACTCATAATTTCCTCCCTACCAAACCTTGCACAATAACTCGCCACCCACATGCGCGCGTAACGCCTCCTTACCCGACAAAATCCCCTTCGAAGTGGTCAAAATACATACGCCTAAATTATTGTGAACCCGCGGAATCGCATCCGCCGCACAATATAAACGACAGCCAGGCCGACTACAACGACTAATCCCCGTAATCACCGCAACCCCCCCCACATACTTCAATGCCACAATAATCTCCTTCACACCGGGACGCACCTCCTTTACCACATAATCACAAATATAACCATTTTTTTTCAAAACGGCAGCCAAATTCGCCCGAATATTCGAAAACGATGCCACACAAACTTCCTTGCCCACCGCACTCGCATTGCGAATAATTGTTAAAAAATCTCCAATTGTATCCATTTTTTACCACGAAGCCTTTATGACGCCAGGAATCCTGCCGTAGGAAACTAACTCGCGCAACTGTATCCGCGACACACCAAATTTCCTGTAGTACGCACGCCCCCGCCCCGTAATCGAACAGCGATTGCGCACCCGCGTCGGAGAAGCATTCCGAGGTAACTCCGCCAATTTCCGACTCGCCGTAAAAAAAGCTTCATCCGTCGTCTTGGGATTTTTTAAAATTTCTTTCAAAGCACGGCGCCGCGCCGCAAATTTCGCAACCAGTTCCCTGCGCCTCTCGTTTCGTTTAATTACAGAAGTTTTCGCCATAACACCCTCTACTAAGCATTTTTCTTTCTAAAAGGAATCCCCAATAACCGCAATAAATCCCGACCTTCATGGTCCGTCGCCGCCGACGTCACAAACGTAACGTCCATCCCCACAACCCTCCGCTCCTTGTCAACGGTGACTTCCGGAAAAATCGTATGGTCCACTATGCCTAAAGTATAATTGCCCCGGCCATCCAATTTACCGGAAACACCGCGGAAATCCCGCACGGCTGGTAAAGCAATTGACACTAATTTGTAAAAAAAATCATACATCGCCCGCCGGCGTAACGTCACTTTCACGCCATTCGGCATTCCTTTGCGCAACTTAAAATTGGAAATACTCTTTTTGGTTTTTACAATAACGGGCTTTTGACAGCAAATCGCCCCGATATCGCGCTCCACATCGGCAATGAAATTTTTGTCCCAATCGGAACTGATCGCCGCATTGACAACCACTTTTTCCAAATAGGGCACCAAATGCCTATTCCCGTACCCGTGCGCCTTCACCAATTCCGGCGCCACTACCTCCGAATAATACTTTTTTAAAACCGATTCTTTCATTTCACTTCCTTCTGAGATCGAAGTTTTCACAACTCCCAAAAGCTTCTTTTTACATAAAAATTACTTTAATTTCCTCCGCGCATCGAAAATTTCCGCCCTCATAACATTAGAATAATGGATGCTACTTTCGCGTTCCACCTCGCCGCCCTCGGGATGGCTCTGATCCTTCTTAATATATTTTTTCCGCAAACCAACGCCTTCGACGATAACCCGACAGGAATCACGCAAAACCTCCAAAACCTTCCCGCGACTACCCCTGTTGGCCCCGGAAATGATAACCACTTCATCATTTTTCTTGACTTTATATTTCATATAACCTCCGGCGCTAATGAAATTATTTTCATAAAATTTTTCTGCCGTAACTCGCGCGCAACAGGCCCAAAAATACGACTGCCTTTCGGATTATTTTTGTCGTCGATAATCACACACGCATTGCGGTCAAAACGTAAATAACTCCCATCTTCGCGAGCAATCGGAGCCGCCGTCCGTACAATCACCGCATGCACAACACTCCCCTTCTTCACCATCGCCTCAGGAATACTCTGCTTAATCGATACCACAATGACGTCCCCAATGCCCGCCGTGCGCGTGTTCTGCCCCAAACGCCGAATCATCATCGCCTTCTTCGCCCCCGTATTGTCCGCCACATCCAATATACTCTGCTGCTGTAACATAAATTTTACCCCGCAACCGGCGTCCTCTCCACAATACTAACCACACGCCAACGCTTCATCTTACTCAGCGGACGCGTCTCCATTATCTCCACCTTATCTCCAATTAAACACTCATTTTTTTCGTCGTGCACGTGCAAAACCGTCTTACTGCGCACCTCCTTGCGGTAAAGCGCGTGGGGAACTTTGTAAAAATAAACCACCTTCACACTCTTGTCCCCAGAACGCCCCATCACCACTCCTTGCAAACTTTTCCTGCTTCTTCGCTCCATGCCTAACATACTTTTTACTTATTGCCCACTTGGCAAGCTTTTTGTTTCAAAAATGTTTTCATTCTCGCAATCTGTTTCCTTAAAAAATTAACCATGTGAGACTTATCTAACGCCGCAGAACACTTCTTCATGCGTAAATTAAACAAAGTATCCTCCGCCTCTTTTAGATTTTGTAACAATTCTTTTGAAGATTTTTCACAAAAATTTTCCATGTCAATAGCTCTCCAACTCCTCGCGATTCACAAAACGACAGCGAAAAGGGATCTTGAAATCCGCTAAACGAAACGCCTCCCGCGCTAAATTAATCGAAATCCCCGCTAACTCAAATAAAATAATACCCGGCTTCACCGCCGCCGCCCAGTACTCAACCGCCCCCTTGCCTTTACCCATGCGCGTCTCCGCCGGCTTTTTCGTCACCGGTATGTGCGGAAAAATTCGAACCCATAACTTCCCCTTCCGCTTGAGATGACGCGAAATCGCTACCCGAGCCGCCTCAATCTGCGCCGCCGACATACTCCCGCGCCCCAAAGATTGTAAACCACAATCCCCAAAAGCTAAAAAATCACCGCCCCGCGCATCACCACGATTGCGCCCCTTCTGAACCTTTCTGTACCTCGTCCGCGCCGGAGATAACTTACTCATATCGCTCCCTCTCTTCCTCCCTAAATTTTTATGCCATCATTGCGACAAATCCAACACTTCACACCAATCTTCCCATACACTGTGTTAGCCTCGGAAAATCCATAGTCAATATTTTCTTTCAACGTGTGTAACGGCACGCGCCCCTCGTGTAAAAATTCCGCCCGCGCAATCTCCGACCCTCCTAGCCGCCCCGCACAACGAATCTTAATGCCGTCCGCCCCTAAAGTCATCGCCGATTGAGCCGCCTTCTTCATCGCCCGACGAAAAGAAATCCGCCGCTCCAATTGTAAAGAAATGTTCTCCGCCACTAACTGCGCCACCAAATCCGGCTTGCGAATCTCCTGCACGTCAATCAATACCTCCCGCCCAATGAGTGCCTTCAATTCCCTGCATAAAATATCCAAATCCTGCCCCTTCCGACCAATAACCGCCCCCGGCCGAGATGTAAAAATTTTTACGCGTACCCGCTCCCCAGCCCGCTCAATGAAAATCTCCGAAAATGACGCAGCCGATAGCCGCCTCTTCAAAAAAACACGAACGTCATAGTCCTCCTTCAAAAATAAAGGATAATTCTTCTTCGCCGCATACCAACGCGAACTCCAGTTCCGACGTACACTCAAACGCAACCCTATAGGATTTACTTTCTGTCCCATAATTTATTTTTAACAATCCGTTAACACTATTTTTATATGGCTGGTGCGCTTCCGAATCGGATGCGCCGAACCGCGCGACGCCGGAATAAATCGCTTAAACGCTACCCCCTGCTCCGCTAAAGCCTCCTTTACGACCAAAATTTCCGCGTTCATTCCCCGACATACCGCATTGGCAATCGCACTGGATAACGTTTTCCCCACAAGACGCGCCGACTTCCGTGGCACAAATTTCAATAACTGCACCGCTTCATTGGCATTCTTACCTACAATAACCCGCGCCACATCCCTTACCTTCTTGTCGGACATGCGCACATACTTCGTTAAAGCCCTAACTTCCATCTCTATTTCTGCGTGTGAGGATTGTGATTTTTAAACGTACGCGTCGGAGAAAATTCCCCCAACTTGTGCCCGACCATATTCTCCGTCACATAAATGTCGATAAACGATTTGCCATTGTGGATCTGAAAATTTAACCCGACGAAATCCGGCGTAATCGTCGACCGACGCGACCAAGTCTTAATCGGCTTGCGACTACTCGCCGCCTGCGCCGCATCAACCTTGTCCATTAAATGCGGGTCTACAAAAAAACCTTTCTTTGCGGAACGTGCCATATATTACTATTTTTTTACCTTTCTGCCATTTCTTCTCACTAAAATCATGCGATTCGACTGCTGCGAACGCTTGCGCGTCGGGTAACCCTTCGCCAACTGCCCCCACGGAGAAACCGGATGGCCACCGCCCGAAGTCCGCCCCTCGCCGCCCCCCATGGGGTGATCAACCGGATTCATAACCACACCGCGTACGCGCGGCCGCCGCCCTAACCAACGATTCCGACCCGCCTTCCCAAGGGATTGCTTGCCATGATCGCCATTGCCCACCTGGCCAATCGTCGCCCGACACCTCGCATTAAATAAACGGACCTCCCCACTCGGCATCTTCAGCGTCGCATAACCGTTGCCAAAAGCTACAATCTGCGCGCCAATCCCCGCACCACGAGCAATCGCCGCACCCTTGCCCGGCTCCACCTCAATGCAATGCACAAAAACACCAGCAGGAATGAGCGCTAACGGTAAAGACATGCCCACGGAAAAATCCCGCGGAACAGTATCCAAACTCACTACGCGATCGCCAATATTCAAATTGCGCGGCGCTAAAATGTAACGCTTTTCCCCGTCCGCATAATTGAGTAAAGCAATGTCCGCCGAACGATTCGGGTCATACTCGATGCGCGCCACAGTAGCCGGAATATCCAATTTATCGCGGAAAAAATCAATCACGCGAATCAGCCGCCGATGCCCGCCGCCCCGCCGACGAGAAGTAATGCGCCCATAACAATTGCGCCCCTTGCAGCGGTGCTTGCTCACCACCAAAGAATATTCCGGTCCGCCCCGCCACAATTCCCTTTTGTTGAGCGCTAAAAACCGTTGCGTCGAAGTTTTTGGTCTGCGTTGAATAATCGTCATTTTGCCCTCGCCTTAAATTATTTCTATTTTATCGCCGTCCTTCAGCGTGACAATGGCTACCTTCCGCCGTGCCGTACGCCCAAAATGACCACGCCGCATCCTGTTCCGCCGAACTTTTCCATCGCGACGAATCACATTTACCGCCAAAACAGTCACGCCAAAAGCCAATTCCACCGCTTCCCTAATCGTATTTTTCGTGCCGGAAATTGCAACGTCAAAAACATATTGGTTGCCACTCGCCGCCAATGCCGTGAATTTCTCCGTGTAACAAATTTTTTTCAAAATTTTTCCTGCCATATCCGCCTCACCTAACGCGCTCCAATAATTGCATAAATCCACTCTCACTCATAAGAAAATGATCGTAGGACTTCAAATCCAAAGCGTTGACCGATGCCGCATCAATCATAAAAATATGAGCCATGTTCCTCGCCGAATACATCAAAGCATCACTAAAATAAGCATCCACTAATAATACGCTCCCAGACGAAAAAATTTTCCCAATAAATGCAGAAAAATCCTTCGTTTTACTGAAATTTTCCGCAAAATGTTCCACAATCGAAATCTGTAGCCCGTCGGCACAATCGTAAAGCGCCCGCGCTAAAGCCAATTTTTTTACCTTTTTGTTGACTTTTTTATAATAACTTCGCGGATGAGGCCCAAATACAACCCCGCCACCCGGCATCAACGGACTCCGATTCGACCCCTGACGCGCATGCCCCGTCCCCTTCTGCCGAAAAGGCTTTTTTCCTCCTCCACTCACATCCCTGCGCGTCTTCGTTGAAGCATCCCCCTGCCGCATATTCGCCTGTATCGCCTCAATCACAAACTTTACCGCCATAATCCCGCGACCTTCTTCAAAAATCGGAACACTATAGTCGCGGTCCCCAACTAAATCCCCCTCTCGATTATATATGCTTAATTTCATCACGCCGCCCTCGCTTGCTTCCCCTTCTTCGCCTTCCGCAATACCACTAAACCCCCATTGGCCCCCGGTAAATTGCCCTTCAATAACAATAAATTTTTCTCCAAAATCAGCTCGACGATCTCCAAATTCTGTACCGTGCGCATCACACAACCATCGTGCCCCGGCATCTTGCGCCCCTTGTAAACGTGCCCAGGCCACTGGCGACAACCGTAAGACCCCCCGCGCCGGTGAAACATCGACCCGTGCGAAGCCGGCCCACCAGAAAAATTGTGGCGCTTCATAACCCCTTGAAACCCTCGACCCTTCGTCCTCCCAATAACATCAATCCATTCACCAATACTAAATATCGAAAAATCAATGGCGTCCCCTACCTTGTACGCACCTAAATCCGTAACGCGAAACTCCCGAAATCCCTCGCAAGTCCCTAAGCCCGCCTTCCCTAAATGCCCACGCACAGGCTCCGATAAATTAACCTCCTTGCAACGCCCATAAGCCAACTGAACCGCCCCATAACCATCCCTTTCCTCCTCCTTCAATTGCGCAACAAAACACGGCACAGCCTCAACAACAGTCACCGGTACGCGGCACCGCTGCCCGTCAAATACCTGCGTCATCCCCACTTTTCTTCCTATAACTATCCTCGCATCTCTCATAACTCTAAACGGCAAACCAGCTCTCCTATCAAAAATTCCAAATTTAGCTGTTTTCCTTTCTCTTCACCAAAAATAATCTGTCAAGAATATTCTAAATTTTAAATATTAATCAGTATTTCAACCCCGGCCGGCAAATTCAAACGCTTCAACGCATCGATCGTATCCGCCGTCGCCCCATGAATGTCAATCAAACGGTCGTGCTCACCCAACTCAAATTGATCCATCGCTTTTTTATGGACGTGCGGCGAACGATTTACCGTAAAACGCTCCCGGCGCGTCGGTAACGGCACCGGCCCCACTACCCGCGCCCCAGACCGCTTGGCCGTCTCCACAATTTCTACCGCCGATTGATCCACCAAACGATAGTCAAAACTCTTCAATTTTATCCTAATTCTCTGCGCCATAAAACATTTCCTTCCCTACGAACGCGCCGCCGCACGACTCGACGTCTCCACAATTTTCTGTAACAAATTCGCCGGGACCTGCTCAAAATGCGAGGGTTCCATCGAGTAACTCGCCCGCCCCTTCGTCAAAGAACGTACGTCCGTCGCGTAACCAAACATCATTTCCAACGGAACAAATGCCGTAATATTCGCCAACGTACCCTTCGTTTCCATGTTCTGAATCTGCCCCCGCCGCCGATTTAAATCGCCCACAACATCACCCTGATACTCCTCCGGCGTCGCAACCTCTACCTTCATAATCGGCTCCAGTAAAATAGGTGCCGCCTTCCTCATCGCATCCTTAAACGCAAATATACCCGCCATTTTAAACGCCATCTCCGAAGAATCTACCTCGTGAAAACTGCCATCCACAATGCGCGCACAAAAATCGACCACCGGATACCCAGCCACAACACCATTCGACGCCCCCTCCAATATGCCATCCTGCGTCGGCTTAATGTACTCCTTCGGAATCACCCCGCCCACTATCTCATTCAAAACCGATACTCCCTCGCCGCGCTGCACCGGCTCTAACTTGATTACCGCATGACCATATTGGCCGCGCCCCCCCGATTGGCGTATGAATTTTCCTTCTCCGGTCGCTGATCCCGTAACCGTCTCCCGATAGGCTATCTGCGGCCGCCCAGATGTCGCATCAACGCTGAATTCCCGAAATAAACGATCGCAAATAATCTCCAAATGTAACTCGCCCATCCCCGCGATCAACGTCTGCCCCGTCTCCGGATTCGTTACCACCTTAAACGTCGGATCCTCCTCCGCTAAACTTTGTAAACCAAATGCTAATTTTTCCTGATCCGCCTTCGATTTCGGCTCAATGGACATACTAATGACCGGCTCCGGGAAAGTCGGCGGCTCCAAAATCCCATCAAACGAACGGTCACAGAGCGTATCGCCCGTCGCTATGCCCCTCACGCCAATAATCGCACAAATATCCCCCGAATAGGCAATGTCAATGTCCTCGCGATCATTCGCCTTCATAATCATCAGACGACTCACCCGCTCCGTCTTGCGCGTGCGCGGATTATAAACCGTGTCGCCTTTCCGCAATTGCCCACTGTATACGCGGCAAAATACCAATTTCCCTACGTAGGGATCGCTCATCAACTTGAATCCCAACGCCGTCATCTTACCCAAATCATCGGGCCGAATGCCTATTTCACTTCCATCATCCAAAAATGCCCTCGTCGGCGGTAAATCGATCGGCGACGGTAAAAAATCGACCACCGCATCCAATAACATCTGTACACCGCGCTTCTTAAACGCACTCCCCGGTATCACACCCACAAAATCCAATGACAATGTCGCTTTTCGCACCGCTAAACGAATCATGTCCTGCGAAATGGCTTCGCCCCCCAAATACGCCTCCGCTAACCCATCGTCGTAGTCCGCTAGCGCCTCAATCAAAGATTCGCGGTACTCCTCCGCCTGCTTCCGATAATCCCCGGGAATCTCCACCTCGTCGAACCTCTCTCCCAACGGATCCTTCGCATCATATAAATAGGCCCTCATGGCAATTAAATCAATCAGGCCCTCAAATTTGTCTTCCGCACCAATGTTGAGATATAAAGGGTGTGCATTTTTTCCCAGTTTCGTGCGAATATCCTCGACGGCACCCAGAAAATTCGCCCCCGTGCGGTCCATTTTGTTAATAAACGCAATGCGCGGCACGCCATATTTGTCCATCTGCCGCCAAACGGTCTCCGACTGCGGCTGTACCCCGGCTACCGCACAAAATACCCCAATCGCACCATCTAAAACCCGCAGCGAACGCTCCACTTCCGCCGTAAAATCGACGTGCCCTGGTGTGTCAATGAGATTAATTTGGTGGTTGATCCCAGCAAATAAACCTACCTTCGTCCGCCAACCACAACTAATCGCCGCCGAAGTAATCGTTATGCCGCGCTCCCGCTCCTGCGCCATCCAATCCGTTACCGCCGTCCCGTCGTGCACCTCCCCCATCTTGTGCACAACCCCAGCGTAGTACAAAATGCGCTCCGTCGTCGTCGTCTTCCCCGCATCAATGTGCGCCGCAATCCCTATGTTGCGCGTGTATTCCAACGCCGTCCTGCGATTGGGGGCATTCGCCACCGAAATTTTCCTGTCGACCACCATCGTCCTTACCCCACTCCTCACCAAACAAAATGCGCAAATGCCCGATTCGCCTGCGCCATCCGATACATCTCCGCCTTCTTCTTTACCACATTCCCCGTGTTGTTGTAAGCGTCAATAATCTCCTGCCCTAACGCCTCACGCATCGCCTTCCCCTTGCGCGACTTCGATGCCTCAACTAACCAACGAAAAACTAAGCTCTGCTGCCGAATGTACGGCACTTCCACCGGCACCTGGTAAGTCGCTCCACCAACACGCCGACTCTTTACTTCCACCTTCGGCCGAGCATTCTCCAAAACAATCAGTAAAAGTTCAACGGGATCCCCCTTCGTCAACTCCTCACAAGCCTTCTCCAACGCCCCGTAAACAATCGAACACGCCAAAGAACGCTTCCCGCGCTCCATCACTATACTAATCAACTGCCCAATGAGGGTGCTGTTAAACCGCGGATCCTTTGCAAATTCACGTTTTTCGGCTCTTCTACGACGCGACATATCTCCCTCTCAACCTATTTTTTCCCCGCCTTCGGCCGCTTCACACCGTACTTCGAACGACTCCTGCGCCGCTTCTCAACCCCAGAACAATCCAACGCACCCCGCACAATGTGATAGCGTACTCCCGGCAAATCCTTCACACGCCCACCGCGGACCAATACAATGCTGTGCTCCTGCAAACTATGGCCCTCGTCGGGAATGTAGGCAATCACCTCTACCCCATTCGTAAGCCGCACCTTCGCTACCTTCCGAATGGCAGAATTCGGCTTTTTGGGCGTACGCGTCATCACCTGTACACATACCCCGCGCCGAAACGGATTCTCACGTAATGCCGGTGCCTTCGATTTTACATTTACATTGACACGCGGCGTCTTCACTAACTGATTAATAGTAGGCATCTAAAATTTATAATTTCAATTTTTTGCTAAACTACGACTAAACTTCACCAAATCAAGCATTTATTTGAAAAAATATTAATACGCATAAACCTCTTCCTCCTCCGGTACATCTTCCCTAATCTGAATTTCTTCGCCCTCCTCGGCTAATGTATGAATTTTTAAGCGCCGGTACGCCGGTAACCCGCTTCCCGCAGGAATTAAATGGCCCATGATCACGTTCTCCTTGAACCCACGCAACTCGTCAATCCGACCCAGCGTCGCCGCATCCGTCAGTACCCGCGTCGTCTCCTGGAACGACGCCGCCGAAATGAAACTCTCCGTCTCCAACGAAGACTTCGTTATTCCCAAAAGTACGGGCTCCGCCTCCGCCGGCTTACCCCCCGCTTCAGTAATCTCCTCGTTCTTCTCAAGAAATAAATCCTTCTCAATCTGCTCCCCCCAAAAGAAATCCGAATCACCCGGATCAATAATCCTCACCTTGCGTAACATCCGCGCCACAATTAATTCAATGTGCTTGTCGTTGATCGTCACCCCCTGTAACCGATAAACTTTCTGTACCTCCGAAATTAAATACTCCTGTACCGCCGATATACCCAAAATATTTAGAATTTCATGGGGATCCGCTACCCCCTCCGTCAAATTTTGACCGCGATTTACAAAATCCCCCTCGTGAACCACTAAATGAATGCCGTGCGGTATGAGATGCTCTTCGCGCCGCCCCGTCTCCGTATCCGTTACCCATATGCGCCGCTTGTTCCGAATCATCCCACCAAAAGCAACTACACCATCAATCTTAGCCATCTCCGCAGCCTCCTTCGGCCGACGCGCCTCAAATAATTCCGCTACCCGCGGCAATCCACCCGTGATATCCTGCGTCTTCGAAGCTGACCGCGGCGTCTTCGCCAATAGCGCCCCACCGGAAATCTGATTGCCCTCGTCAACCAATACCTGCGCACCCGTCGGAATCGCATAAGCCCCAATCACACGCTCCTCACCCCGCTCCTCCGATATAATCTCAATGGTCGGCGTCAATTCCTCCTTGTGCTCCACCACTACCGTCGTAATCCGCCCACTCGCCTCGTCAATGTCCCGCTTAATCGTAATGCCCGAAAGAATATCCCGGAAACGTATACGCCCCGAAAATTCAGCAATAATCGGCACATGATGCGGATCCCAAGCCGCCAAAAGCTCGTCCTTCTTAACCGCTTCCCCGTCCGCCTGCAATAACACCGTCCCCGGAACAATCGTATAGCGCTCCGCCTCGTGACCCTTCCGATCCAATAAAACCAAATGTCCCGTCTTATTCAATACAATACTTGCCCCGTCCGCCGTGCGTACAAAACGTAACCCCTCCTGCCGAACCGTACCATCCACCTTCGCCCGATACTCCGGCGCCTTTAAAACTTGACTCGCGACCCCACCCATGTGAAACGTCCGCATCGTCAATTGCGTCCCCGGTTCACCAATGGACTGCGCCGCAATAATCCCTACAGCCGACCCACTCGCTACCATACTGTTCGTCGCCGGATCAATGCCGTAGGCAACCGAAGGAATGCCATTGCGCTTCATACCGGTCAGTGGTGACAAAACTTTTACACGCTCAATCCCCGCATCATTAATCTTCTTCGCCACATCCGCCGTAATTAGCCCCCCAGCAACCACAAATTTCTCCTCCTCATTAAGCGGATTATTAATGTCCTCCGCCGCACAACGCCCAGTAATGCGCTCCTGTAAACCCACGATCTCCTCGTCGCCATCCATAATCGCTTGCTTCCAAATCCCATTGCGACAACCATCGTCCTCGCAGGATACAATGCAGTCCATCGCCACATCGCATAATTTGCGCGTCATGTACCCCGCATCCGCCGTCTTCAACGCCACATCCGCTAAGCCCTTGCGCGCCCCGTGGGTCGAAATAAAATACTCCATCACCGATAATCCCTCGCGAAAGGAAGATAAAATCGGCCGCTCAATGATTTCGCCCGACGGCTTCGCCATTAAACCGCGCATGCCACACAACTGGCGTACCTGCTGGCGATTCCCCCGCGCCCCAGAATCCATCATCAGATAAACCGGATTAATATAGTCCTTGTGCTCGTTCTCCATCAGCCGGTCAAATACCACTTGCGCTACCTCGTCCGTCGCATTGGTCCAAATGTCAATAATCTTATTATAGCGCTCGCCAGAAGTAATAATCCCCCTGCGAAATTGCGCATCGACATCCTCCACCTTCCGCCGCGCCCCAGCAATAATATCGACCTTCTCCGCCGGAACAATCATGTCACTGACCCCAATGGATAACCCCGCTTTCATCGCCGTGTGAAACCCGAGATTCTTCAGCCGGTCAAGCATGAAAACCGCCTCCCTCTGCCCCGCAACCTTGTAGGTCCCCATAATGAGGTCGCTCAACATCCCCTTGCCTACGGAAAAATTAATAAAACCTAAAGATTTTGGAAAAATTTGGTTAAAAATAACGCGGCCCACGGTCGTCCTAATAACGCGATCCTTCGCATTGCCGTAGCGCGTCACCCTGCCGTAATCGGGATTTGCCAAATAAATCCAGTGCTGCTTCGTCACCACACCCTGCGCCTCCGCCATCAATACCTCCTCCACGTTCCCCATCAACGGAATACGCCCCTCCCGCGACTTCGGCTCGTAAGTCAAATAATACACACCCAAAATAATGTCCTGCGAAGGCGTCAAAATCGGCTTGCCACTCGACGGCGAAAACATATTTTGCGTCGCCATCATCAATAATTTACATTCCATGACCGCCTCGATCGATAGCGGGACGTGCACCGCCATCTGGTCCCCGTCAAAATCCGCATTGAAAGGCGTACACACCAGCGGATGTAAACGAATGGCCTCCCCCTCAATTAAAATGGGCTCAAAAGCTTGGATCGATAGGCGATGTAACGTCGGCGCGCGGTTCAAAAGAATCGGATGCTCCCGCGTTACCTCCTCCAAAATATCCCATACCTCCGGATCCTGCCGCTCAATCATCTTGCGCGCACTGCGTACCGTGTGCACAAATCCTAACTCCCGTAACCGCCGAATAATAAACGGTTCAAACAGTACAAGCGCCATCTTTTTGGGCAGCCCACATTGATGCAATTTCAGCTCCGGACCAATCACAATCACCGAACGCCCACTGTAATCGACCCGCTTCCCTAACAAATTCTGCCGGAAACGCCCCTGCTTTCCCTTGAGCATGTCGCCCAAAGATTTCAGCGGACGATTCCCCGCCCCTAAAATCGCTTTTCCGTGGCGACCATTGTCAAATAGCGCGTCCACCGCCTCCTGCAACATCCGCATCTCATTGTGTACAATCACATCCGGCGTTTTCAATTGCATCAAACTCTTCAAACGACCATTGCGATTAATTACCCGACGATACAAATCATTCAAATCACTCGTCGCAAAACGCCCCCCATCAAGCGGAACTAAAGGCCGCAAATCGGGCGGTAATACCGGCAGCGCCTCCAAAATCATCCACTCCGGACGTACCCCGGATCGTAAAAATCCCGATACCAATTTGAGCCGCCGAGCTAATTTTTTCTTCATCTGCTTCGAATTCGACGCGTACATCTCCTCCTGAATGTTGTAAATCATCTCCTCCAAATCCATCTCCGATAAAATCTCGCGAATCGCTACCGCCCCCATCTTCGCCACAAATGCATCGTCCCCATACTCCCCGCGTAACCGCTCGTACTCCTGCTCCAAAATTAATTGGCGCTTCTTCAGCGGCGTCATCCCCGGGTCCGTCACCATGTAACTCTCATAGTAAATCACTTTTTCAATGTCCCGCACCGACATGTCAAGGAATAATCCCAAACGGCTCGGTAAACTCTTTAAAAACCAAATGTGGGCAATGGGAACCGCTAACTCCACATGCCCCATCCGCTCGCGACGTACCCGCGAAAGCGTAATCTCTACCCCACAACGATCACAAATTACCCCCTTGTACTTAATGCGCTTGTACTTCCCACAAGCACACTCGTAATCCTTGGTGGGCCCAAATATCTTCTGGCAAAAAAGTCCGCCCGGCTCCGGCTTAAAAGTACGATAATTAATGGTCTCCGGATTCTTAATCTCCCCGCTCGACCAGGAACGAATCGCATCCGGCGAAGCAACCGATATGGCTACCATATCAAAGTCGCTACTCTGATCTAACCCCAAAAACTCCTTTACTTTCTCCGTACTCATGTCAAATTTTTTCATGCTCCGCGTAAATCTCGTTATGTTCCAAACGAATATCGAGACACAAACTCTGGATCTCCTTCATCAAAACATTAAACGACTGCGGCACGCCCGCTTGCAGCGATCGATCGCCCTTTACCAGCGATTCGTAAGCCTTCGTCCGCCCCTGGACGTCGTCGGATTTCACCGTCAACATCTCCTGCAGCGTGTAAGCCGCACCGTACGCCTCAAGCGCCCAAACTTCCATCTCCCCAAATCGCTGCCCACCATACTGCGCTTTCCCCCCAAGGGGCTGCTGCGTAACCAGACTATAAGGCCCGACCGCACGCGCGTGAATTTTGTCCGCCACCAGGTGATTGAGCTTCATCATGTAAATATAGCCCACGACCACTTCCTGATCGAAGCGCTCCCCCGTTCGCCCGTCAAACAATACACTTTTACCGCTTTCGGGCAAATTCGCCTTCTCCAAATACTCGCGGATCTGCGACTCCGGCATCCCGTCAAATACGGGCGTCGCAATTTTTATGCCCAATTTTTCACACGCCCAACCCAGATGCGTCTCCAAAACCTGCCCGACATTCATCCGACTCGGCACCCCAAGCGGATTCAAAATAATATCGACGGGCGTCCCATCCGGTAAAAATGGCATGTCCTCGCTGTGCACAATCTTCGACACCACACCCTTATTGCCGTGGCGCCCCGCCATCTTATCGCCGACGTGAATTTTTCGTTTATTGGCGACGTAAACTTTTACATTTTTAATCACGCCACTCTCCGCCATGTCGCCCGCTTCGATCGCCTCAATCCGCTGCAAACGCTCGTTTTCCAGGTCAATAAACTTCTGCCGATAGGCGTCAACAATCTCCAAAATGCGGTTCTTAACCGGCGAAGCGGGGATTTCCAACGCATCAAAACATGCCGCAATGCGGCGCAATAACGTCTTCGTAATCTTGCGATTCGCCGCGATAATAGTCTCGCCCGTGTTCCTATTGGAAATATCGAGGGGAATTTTCTCCCCAAGCAGTATGCTCGAAAGCGACTCCGTCAAATCATCCTGCAATTTGTCCAGCTGGCTCCGAAATTCTTCATTCGTCTTCTTTACAAAACGGCGCACGTCCGAATCAGTCATATCCTCTTTTTCATGGCCAATATTGCTGGAAAATTTTACATCCATTACAATTCCTTCACACCCCGGCGGCACCACTAGCGACGTGTCCTTCACATCCGACGCCTTTTCCCCAAAAATCGCACGCAATAACTTCTCCTCGGGGACCAAATCCGTTTCGCTCTTCGGCGTAATCTTCCCCACCAATATGTCGCCGGCCTTGACCTCCGCGCCAATGCGTACAACGCCATCGCGATTCAAATCCTTGAGCGCCAAATCACTCATATTGGGAATGTCGCGCGTGATCTCCTCCGCCCCTAACTTCGTGTCGCGCGCCACCACCTCAAATTCCTCGATGTGGACCGACGTAAAAATATCCTCCTTAACCAAACGATCACTTAAAATAATCGCATCCTGGAAATTATAACCATTCCACGGCATAAACGCTACCAAAACATTGCGCCCCAACGCTAACTCGCCACAGTCCGTACCCGCACCGTCAGCTAATACGTCGCCCGCCTTGACCGCCTGCCCCTTGCTCACAATCGGCCGCTGATTAAAACAGGTCGTCGAGTTGGAACGGATGAATTTTCGCAAATTATAAACATAAATACCCGCCGCTGGATTCCCCTTGGGATCCAATTTCTTGGGCATCGTACCATCCTTCGTCACCACAATGCGCGCCGCCACCACCGAAGCTACAACGCCATCCGCCGCCGCTAGCACCACACTTCTCGAATCCACCGCTACCCGCCGCTCAAGCCCAGTCCCTACAAAAGGCGCCTCCGGCGATAATAATGGTACCCCCTGCCGCTGCATATTCGACCCCATCAGCGCCCGCGACGTGTCATCGTGCTCCAAAAACGGTATCAAACCCGCCGCCACAGAAATCACCTGCTTCGGCGAAACATCCATGTAATCAACCTGCGCCCCCTCAACTTCCAAAAATATATCCCGCTGCCGCGCCGCAATATTCCCCACCAAATTCCCGTCGCCGTCGATTTCCGAATTAGCCTGCGCAATTATACTATCCCCCTCATCGGTAGCATCCAAATAAACAATTTCCTCGGTCACCTTCCCGCCGCGTACCACCCGATAGGGCGTCTCAATAAACCCAAATTCGTTGACGCGCGCAAACGTACTCAGGGAATTAATCAAGCCAATATTCGGCCCTTCCGGCGTCTCGATCGGACAAATGCGGCCATAGTGGGACGCATGCACATCGCGCACCTCAAAACCCGCTCGCTCACGACTTAAACCACCCGGCCCTAACGCCGATAAACGCCGCTTGTGCGCCAATTCCGAAAGCGGATTGATCTGATCCATAAACTGGGATAGCTGGCTGCGTGTGAAAAAATCGCGAATCGCTCCCATGAAAATTTTCGGATTGACCAGCTTCTGCGGAACAATCGTATCCACGCTGTTGTCAAATAGCGCCATCCGCTCCCGAATGAGACGCTCCATCCGCCCTAACCCAGAACGACACTGGTTGACCAGCAGCTCCCCGACATTCCTGATGCGGCGATTCCCCAAATGATCAATATCGTCCGTGTACTCCTCGCCCTTCTTCAGACGGCATAAAAATTTCGTCGCCTCGACGATATCCACCGTATCGATCAGGCGATTCTCCAAATCCTTATTTAATTTCAGGCGCTGATTCATTTTTTTCCGCCCCACGCGCCCCAGATCGTAGCGCTTCCGCTCAAAAAATAAACGCGACATCGTCCCATTCGCATTATTCGCCGTCACCGGCTCGCCCGGCCGCAAACGTTTGTAAATTTCGCGTAAAGCATCCTCCGTATTTTTCGCCGGATCCCGCTTCAGCGTGCGAATAATTAAACCATCATCCGCCGCCACATTGACCACCTCCAAATGATCAATGCCCGCCATCTCAAACGCCTGCAGTAACCCCTTCGACAACGCTTCGTGGGCCCGCGCCAATACAATCCCCTCCTTCGCATCCACCACATCGTCGATCAAAACATAGTTCGCTAACTTAGCGTTAACCCTAAAAGATGTCAATTTTTTATTCTCGATTCTATAAAAAAGATTTAAAATTTCCTGATCCGAACCATTGCCAAATGCCCGTAAAAGCGTCGTCAATAAAAATTTTCGGCGGCGGCGGCGGCGATCCAAATACACGTAGAGCAAATCATTTTGGTCAAATTGCACCTCAAGCCAAGTCCCGCGATCCGGTATGATCCGAAAAGCGTGGAGCAATTTCCCACTCGCATGCAACGTCTCCTCAAAACAAATCCCCGGCGAACGATGTAACTGGCTGACCACTACCCGCTCCGCACCATTAATTACAAACGATCCGCGCCCGCCCATCATCGGCAATTCACCAAAATAAATCTCCTCCTCGCGCATCTCCCCGCCCTCGCATAGCCGCAAAGTGACGTACAGCGACCCCGCATAAGTCGTCCCGTCGCGCACGCAAAAATCCTCATTGTGCCTGGGCTCGCAGACCCGAAAGGTAACATACTCCAACCGACACTTCCCATCGTAACTCTCAACGGGAAAAAAATCACGGAACGCGCTCTCTAAGCCAATATTTTTCCGACTCCCGGCGGCCACATCGCTCTGTAAAAATTCCCGAAACGAATTGATCTGATTTTCTATGAAATCAGGCGGACAAATCACCTCCCTGAGCCTACCAAAATTAATCCTATCAGTCATATAATACGCAATCCTTGTTAACGAAAAATTTACACGCAAAAACAGCCTTGTGAATTCCGTACGTCCTCCACAAAACTGCACAAACCCAATTCAATAAAAACACAATCCAATTACTTGAGTTCCACTTTCGCGCCCGCCGCTTCCAATTTTTTCTTCATCTCCTCGGCGTCGGCTTTGGAAATTCCTTCCTTGACAGGTTTCGGCGCCCCCTCGACGAGCTCTTTGGCCTCCTTTAAACCAAGCCCCGTAATCGCCCGCACCTCCTTGATGACGTTAATTTTGTTGTCCCCAGCGGACGTCAAAATGATGTCAAATTCCGTTTTTTCCTCGACGACCTCGGCCGCCCCACCCCCAACGGGTACGGCAACCGCCGCCACCGGAGCACTCGCACTCACACCCCATTTTTCCTCCAGGGCCTTTACCAGTCCGGCGATCTCCAAAACAGATTGCGCACTTAACCACTCTATAACTTGATCCTTTGTAATACTTGTCATTTTCTATCCTCCCGAAACAGATTTAGCGGCGAACATCGCCATTTAAGAGGAAGCCTCCTAAACCCATTTCTTAAAAAAATTTTAAAAATATTAGTCCCCTCTCGCCCTCGCCTGCAAAACATTGACCATGCCCTGCGGAACGGCATTTAACACGCATACCAACTGCTGCGCCGGCGCGTTAAATAATGCTAAAATCTGCGCGCGCAATACATCAAGGGACGGCAACTCAGATAATGCCCTAATTTCGCTGACCTCGAGCGGTACTTTGGCCAATACACCGCCCTTAATGCCCATTTTTTCCTCATTATCCTTGGAAAATTTGCATAAAACTTTCGCCACACCCGAAGGATCTTCGCCACCCATCACAATCGCCGTATGCCCCTCAAAATACCCGTCGCTCAGCCCCAAACAACCATTCGCTTCAAGCGCAAGCTTCAAAATGCTATTCTTAACAACGTGGCACTCCGCCCCATTCTGACGTAAATTCTTGCGAAGCGCAGAAATAGCCGCGACCGTCACTCGGGAAAAATCCGCGAAATAAACATAGTCCGACTTGCAAAGATGATTGAAAACTTCCTCAACTAAAAACTTCTTCTCCGCCCTCATCACTCTCCTCCTAAACCGCCCCGTAAATGCCCTGCCCTAACTTAATGCCCGGCGTCATGGTCCCGCTTAACGAAATATTTTTTATGAAATTACCCGAAATACTCGCAGGCTTGGCCCTCAAAATCGCATCAATCGCCGCCCCTACGTTCTCAACCAACTTCTCAGCCATAAATGACCGCTTCCCCACTACAACTGCCATGTTCGCCGTCTTGTCCATCTTAAATTCTACGCGCCCAGCCTTAATATCCCGCACCGCTCCAGCAATGTCCTCCGAAACCGTCCCCGACTTCGGATTCGGCATCACCCCACGCGGCCCAAGAATCCGCGCCACATTCCGTACCTGCCGCATCGCAGAAGGCGTCGCAATCGCTACGTCAAAATCTAACCACCCCGACTGAACCTTCTCTAAAAAATCTTCCAACCCAGCAAAATCCGCCCCCGCCATAATCGCCTCCTCCGGCTTCTCCGTAAATACGAGAACCCGCACCCGCTTCCCACTCCCATTCGGTAAACTCACTACCCCGCGCACCATCTGATCACTCTGCTTCGGATCAACCCCAAGATGAATCGATAACTCAACCGTCTCGTCAAAACGCGCCCGCGGCATCCGCCCAAGTAACGCAATGGCCTCCTCAATGGAAAAACATTGGCCCAAATCACCAACTTCCCTCCCCTTCTCTTGACGCCTACTCCGCTTTTTCATAAACAAATTATAAATAGGGCTAGGGCAATTTTCACCACTGTCAAGCTATTTCTAAATATTTTTTCCATATATTTACGCCACAACCTCAATCCCCATACTCCGCGCCGTCCCCATAACCATCCTCACCGCCGCTTCCAAATCCTCCGCATTGAGATCCGCCCGCTTCGTCTCCGCAATCTCCTCCAACTGCCGACGCGTCACCTTCCCAACCTTCGCTCGATTGGGTACCGCCGACCCCTTGCTAACCCCCGCCGCCTTCTGCAATAATACCGACGCCGGCGGCGATTTTAACTCAAACGTAAACGAACGATCCGCATATACAGAAATAACCGCCGGAATAATCATCCCCGCCATGTCCTTCGTCCGCGCATTGAATTCCTTGCAAAAACCCATAATGTTCACCCCAGCCGAACCTAACGCCGGCCCTACCGGTGGCGCCGGATTCGCCGCACCAGCCGGCAACTGTAATTTAATTTGCTTTACCACTTTTTTCGCCATAACTTTACCCTCTCATTAACTCCGCTTGCCAAAATTCTAACTCAACGGGCACGTCCCGCCCAAATAAAGATACCGAAATTTGCATCTTCCCATTCTCCAAATCAATCGCCATTACCTCGCCTATCGACTCCACAAACGGCCCATCCGTCACCTTTACCCGGGCGCCAACCCCAAATTCTACCCGCTGCACCGGCGCCGCTCCAATGCTGGCCTTCGCCTGATCCAAAATCCGTACCACCTCCTCCTCCCGCAGCGGAACCGGCCGCTCGCCACCTACAAAATTCAATACCCCCTGGGCATTGCGCACGAAATACCACGGCGATTGGAGTAACTTTTCCTCCTCATCGTACAACTTCATCCGCACAAATACGTACCCCGGATAAAATTTTTTTACACGATTGTAACGTTTGCCATTCTTGATCTCCACTACCCGCTCCGACGGCACCAAAACTTCGTCGATCGCAACGCCTTCGTGGACCGCAAATTTGTCGAGATACGCCTTTACTTTGGCCTCCTGATTGGAAAAAACCTGCAGAGCGTACCAACGCGAATCCTGTACCGAAAGCACCATAACCATAAACTAATCCCCTAGCCGGCCCCGTACCCAACCACTGAAAAGATCAAAAACGTGGAGCAATGAAAAATCCACAATGGAAACGTAAATGCCCAAAAGCGCCATCCCAACCAAAACAACGGCCACATAGTGGCGCATTTCCTTCTGGTTCGGCCAAGACGCCTTCTTCAGCTCGCCAACCATCTCGCCCCAAAATATACCTAACTTTCTTAATGGATTTTTCATTACTTTCCCTCTTTTTTACATTTTATTGGCAGGAGAAGAGGGTCTCGAACCCCCAACCTACGGTTTTGGAGACCGTTGCTCTGCCAATTGAGCTATTCTCCTCCGATCACTAATAAAAAAATATTTCTCGCCCCCTTCGTCAATCATTTTTTTACCAATTTTATTCCAAAATTTCCGTAATCCGACCCGCACCAATCGTCCGGCCGCCCTCGCGAATCGCAAAACGCTGCCCCCTCTCCATGGCGATTTTCTTTTGCAACTCAAGCGTCACATTCAAATTGTCCCCAGGCATCACCATCTCCGCATTCTCCGATAACGACACAATCCCCGTCACATCCGCCGTCCCAAAGAAAAATTGCGGCCGATAACCATTGAAAAATGGCGTGTGACGCCCCCCCTCATCCTTCGTCAAAACATAAATTTCCGCCTTCGCTTTGAAATGCGGCGTAATACTCTTGGGCTTCGCAATCACCTGCCCCCGCTCCACCTCCTTCTTCTCCAAACCGCGCAACAATAAACCGACATTGTCCCCCGCGCGCCCCTCATCCAGTAGCTTGCGGAACATCTCAACGCCCGTGCATGTCGTCTTCTTCGTATCGCCTAAACCTACAATTTCAACCTCTTCGCCAACTTTTACAATGCCCCGCTCAATGCGCCCCGTCGCAACCGTACCGCGCCCCGTAATCGAAAATACATCCTCAACGGCCATTAGAAAAGGCTTATCGATGTCGCGCTGCGGCTCGGGAATATCCCTGTCGAGTGCCTCCAAAAGCTTTCCGATCGCCTCCACGCCCTCCGATTTCCCCTCCAACGCCGCTAAAGCCGAACCGCGTACCACCGTAATGTGATCGCCGTCAAACTCATACTTCGTCAATAAATCCCGCACCTCCATCTCAACCAAATCCAATAGTTCCGGATCGTCAAGAAGATCAATTTTATTGAGAAAAACTACGATTTTTGGTACGCCGACCTGGCGCGCCAGCAGTATGTGCTCGCGGGTCTGAGGCATCGGCCCGTCCGCCGCACTCACAACCAAAATCGCTCCATCCATCTGCGCCGCCCCCGTAATCATATTCTTGACAAAATCCGCGTGCCCCGGACAGTCAACGTGCGCATAATGCCGCCTATCGCTCTGGTACTCGACGTGGGAAACGGCGATCGTCACCGTCTTCGTCGCGTCCCGAACAGTCCCACCCTTCGTGATATCGGCGTAGGACTTGAATTGCGCTAAGCCCTTGTCCGATTGCACTTTGACGAGCGCGGTAGTTAGAGTAGATTTACCGTGGTCGACGTGACCTATGGTACCCACATTGACGTGGGGTTTTGTCCTCTCAAAAGTTTCTTTTGCCATTAACTCTTCCTTTTCCTAAAATAATACAAAAAATTTACAATGGAGCCCCCGAGCGGATTTGAACCGCCGACCTCATCCTTACCAAGGATGCGCTCTGCCAGCTGAGCTACAAGGGCCCGACAGAGTCGAAATCCGCCGCGGGAGACATCACTTGACGACTCTCGGTTAGGAATTTGCGAATCGCAGGGCACTTGGTCAATCTTTATTTTGTATATTTGGTCTATTTTTTTAATTGTCGAGTTTTCTCCGCCCCATTGGGCGATTTACGGCATAAAAAATCAAAAAAAGCAGATAAAGCATTTAAAAATAGAATAAAAAAATATCTCCAATCCAAAACAGTGGAGACTTCAAATCCGGAGCAGAAAATTTTTATCCGCCCCGGATGAATTTTATTTAAATAAGTTTTACTTAATATTTAGATTTAGATGCCAGAAGCCCCCCTTCTGAAAGCCCCAATTCCGACCTATCTAACGCCAAAAAAATCCACCAGGAAAGAAATCACGTAGCCTCTCAAAATATGAAGCAGTATCTTCTTTATTACGCTCTTCGTTTGTTTTCCCTCCGTTCGCACGCAATAGAGCCACTAAATCTTTCACTACTTCGTCCTTCAATCCCTTTTTATTCTGAAAAACCAAATCTATCGGGGTCTGGCCAGTATAAATGGGAGCCATTGAGGCTAAAACTAGACCGGGAATATTATTAGTCCTAGTATTTACATCTGCGCCATTGTCCAGCAAAAATCGAACAACATTTTTGTGGCCATTCTCCGCGGCATAATGCAGAGGCGTTCGCCCTTGATTGTCCCTAGCATTCACTGGAATGTTGTTTCTAAGGACAAGGAATGTAACAATATCAAACTGGCCTCCCTCCGCGGCATAATGCAGCGCGGTCTTGCCCTGACCATCCTTAATTTTCTCATCTGCGCCATTGTCCAGCAAAAATCGAACAACCTTTTTGTGGCCATTCTCCGCGGCATAATGCAGCGCGGTCCTGCCCTCATTAAGACCACCTTTCGCCCCAGCATTCACATCTGCGCCATTGTCCAGCAAAAATTGAACAACATTTTTGTGGCCATTCTTCGCGGCATAATGCAGCGCAGTCTTGCCGTTGTTATCCCAATTTTTCACATTTTTGTCAGACATATTTCTCACGACACATTCGCAGTCGCCTTTTTTTGCGGCTTGAAAGAACCAGTCATCTCGAAACTCTTCACTCCCCAGAAGATAATTTGCACCTAAGAAGTAACTGCCCACTACCATATATTTAATCATACTTTTTTTATCTAACTTATTCATAATATTTTCCTTTCGGTAACCGAACTACCAAGCACATTAATTTCAATCTGTCAAGAACTTTTTTTTTATTTTTTTTGAAAAATTTAGCACAGCCCGAAAATTCCCCGCTCCATTGGGCGAGTTGCGGTACAAAAATCAGAAAAATATTAAAAAACAAAATAAAAAACATCCCCAATCCAAAACGGCGGAGACTTCAAAACCGGAGCAGAGAATCTCTCCCCGCCCCGGATAAATTTTATTTAAATAAGTTTTATCTAATATTTAAATATATAAGTTTTACCTAATATTTAGGCGTTAATAAGCTCCGGCAGTACGTCTCTGTGCCTAGGATTTAAAACCAGGCAGTTTCCGAAACCAGCTCCGCCAGCTCCTTTCTTGCAAGACTTCAGCGCCTGTTTTCGCTCCGCGTGCCAGCAATAGAGCCTTTATTTGTTCACGCCGGGCCCGATCCCGATTCTCACACTCCTCGACCAAATCTAGCGCGGTCTTGCCCTTATCCCGGCCACCAATCACCGTAACATTCACATTAATTCCAGGTGCAGTTAGCAACATTTCAACGATCTCTGTTTTGCCCCATCTTACGACATCATGGAGCACGGTATAGCCATAGATATCCGCAGCATTCACATTAATGCCTCGTCTGCCTAGCAACAATCTAACGGTCTCTTTGTTCCTCTTGCGGAACTCTGTTACGGCCAAAGAAAGCGCGGTATAGCCACTATTGTCCTTAGCATTCACATCGGCGCCTGCGCCTAGCAATAAGTTAGCGTTATCTACGCGGCCATACATTGCGGCCCAATGGAGCGGGGTCCTGTTCCATCTATCAGCCCTATCCCTAGCATTCACATCGGCGCCTGCGCCTAGCAACAATTTAACAACTTCTATATTATCCCACTGTACGGCACAATGAAGCGCGGTCTCGCCGCCAATTTCACTCCTAGCATTCACATCAATGCCTCCGATTAACGCCGCCCGAACACCTGCTACATCGCCCTTTGCTGCGGCTTGATGGAGCGGTGTCCATAGCCCCAGAAGACAATTTGTACTTAATAGGCAACTACTCGTTGCCACACATTGAACTATATTTTTTATATCTGCGTTTCGCATAACATATTGTACAATAATACATTTTTAACACTTGGCAAGAATTTTTTTATTTTTTTTTGAAAAATTTTAGCGTAACCTGAAAAATTTCCCCGTTCCATTGGGCGAGTTGCGGTACAAAAATCAGAAAAATATTAAAAAACAAAATAAAAAAAATATCCCCCATCCAAAACGGCGGAAACTTTAAAGCCGGAGCAGAAAAATTTTCCCACCCCGGACGAATTGTATCTAAATAAGTTTTACTTAATATTTAAACATATAAGTTTTACCTAAACTCAGGCATCAATCAACTCCTTTAATGAGCCTTCGCCGCCTCTATTATTCTTCTGAATCTAAATATGCTGCTGCTGCTTCTTCTGCTTCTTTTCGCTGCAGCCGCTTCTGCCTCCGCAAGCTCAGTATCCGTTTTTGCTCCGCGTGTCTATGCAATAGACCCACTACTTGGGTATGATCTCTCTCATAAGCCAAATCTAGCGCAGTTTTGCCTCTGTCATCCTTAGCATTCACATCGGCATCTTTCTTTAGCAACAATTCAACAACATCTACGTGACCCTTCGCCGCGGCCAAATGGAGCGCAGTCTCGCCTTTCTCGCCTTTAGCATTTACATTTGCGCCTGCGTTTATCAATAATTTGACGGGGACTTCGAGGCCCACTACTGCGGCGTTATGAAGCGCCGTCCAGCCCTTTTCCTCGCCATTACTCACCGTAGCATTCACATTAATGCCAGGTGCAGCTAGCAACAGTTTAACAGCCTTTTTTTGGCCCCAGTCTGCGGCAGTATGGAGAGGAGTGTAGCCATTTTCGTTCGTAACATTCACGTCCGCTCCTGCGTCTATTAACATTCCAACGACCCTTCCGTAGCTGTCAAATGCTGCGGCCAAATTGAGCGCGGTATCGCCACCATCAGTCTTAGCATTCACATCAATGTCGGGCATATCTAGTAATATTTTAACGATCTTTGGGGATCTCGGTGTGACCAAATGGAGCGCTGTCCAGCCCTCTTCATTCTTAGCATTCACATCAATGCCTCCGATTAACGCCGCCCGAACACCTGCTAAATCGCCATTCGCTGCGGCTTTATGGAGCGCGGTAGTCCCCAGACAACTTACACTTAAGAAGCAACCACTCGTTGCCACACATTGAACTATATTTTTTATATCTGCGTTTCGCATAACATATTGTACAATAATACATTTTTAACACTTGGCAAGAATTTTTTTATTTTTTTTGAAAAATTTTAGCGTAACCTGAAAAATTTCCCCGTTCCATTGGATGAGTTGCGGTACAAAAAACAGAAAAAAACCTAAAAACAAAATAAAAAAAATATCCCCCATCCAAAACGGCGGAAACTTTAAAGCCGGAGCAGAAAAATTTTCCCACCCCGGACGAATTGTATCTAAATAAGCTTTACTTAATATTTAAACATATAAGTTTTACCTAAACTCAGGCATCAATCCGCTCCTTCAAGACGTCGCGCCTCTGCTTCAAGTTCTTCAGCTCTCGCCTGAAGCCCTTGTGCCTCTATTCTTCTTCTTCTTCAAGTTCAGCGCCTCTTTTCGCTCCACGTGCCAGCAATAGATCCCTTATTTGGGTATAATTTCCACGATTAGCAAAATCTAACGCAGTCTCGCCATATTCAACCTTAGCATTCACATCGGCATCTTTCTCTAGCAACAATTTAACAACATCTACGTGGCCCTTCGTCGCGGCCACATGGAGCGGCGTATAGCCATTTTTATTCTTAGCATTCACATCTAGGCCGTCCGCAGCTAGCAACGCTTCTACGGCCTTTACGTAGCCCTTCTGTAGGGCTAAATCTAACGCTGTCTTGCCATCTTCAGCCGTAGCATTCACATCGGCATCTTTCTCTAGCAACAATTGAACAACATCTACGTAGCCCTTCTGTAGAGCTAAATCTAACGCAGTCTCGCCATATTTATTCTCAGCATCCACATCAATGCCGGGTGCAGTTAGCAACAATTTAACGAAATTCAAATTGTCATTCATTGCGGCATAATGGAGCGCCGTATAGCTTGTGTTATCCTTAGCATTCACATCTGCATTTTTTTTTAGTAACAATTGAACAACCTCTACGTAGCCATTCAGTGCGGCCTTAATGAACGCTGTCTCGCCATATTTATCTTTAGCATTCACATCTGCATTTTTTTCTAGCAACGCTTTAACAACATCTACGTGGCCCTTCGTCGCGGCCACATGGAGCGCCGTCTTGCCTAATTTATCCTTAGCATTCACCACAATGTTGGATACAGCTAGCAACGATTTAACAACATCTACGTGGCCATTCTCTGCGGCCAAATGGAGCGCGGTCTGGTCCAAGAAATTCACAACATTCACATTTGCGCCGAAATACATAAGAGATTTAGCAACAGCTACGTGGCCATTCTCTGCGGCATAATGGAGCGGCGTATAGCGGTAGCTATCCTTAATATCCACTGCTGCGCCTCTAATGGGGATAAAGTATCTAACAATATCCAAGTGGCCCATCTTTGCGGCCAAATGGAGCGCCGTTTTGCCTCCGTTATCCCTAGCATCCATATTTGCCTCTAATTTTAGCAACTTTTTTACGATATCGCAGTGACCATTTTCTGCGGCATAATGGAGTGCCGTCTTACTCTTACCCTTACCATCAGTCACCTTAGCATTCACATCTATGCCGTAATTCATAAGAAATTCAACGACATTCAAACGGTTATTCGCTGCAGCCTCAATGAACGCGTTCTGGATTTTTTCGTTCTTACCATTTATCTCAATGAGGGATATTGCATTTTCAACGCCTTCTAAATCGCCATCTCTTGCGGCCTCAATGAGCGCGGTAGCCCCCTGAAGATAACTTGCACCTAAGAGGTAACTACTCACTACCAAACCTTTAATTATATTTTTTTTATCTAACTTATTCATAATATTTTCCTTTCGACGACGACATACCAAGCACATTAATTTCAATCTGTCAAGAACTTTTTTTTATTTTTTTGAAAAAAATTTAGCACAGCCTGAAAATTCCCCGCTCCATTGGGCGAGTTATAATACATAAAATCAGAAAAAATATTTAAAAATAGAATAAAAATATCACTCATTACATTAATTTCAATCTGTCAAGCTTTTTTTATATTTTTTTGAAGAAATTTTCCCGCTCCATTGGGTAAGTTGCGGTACAAAAAACAGAAAAAAACCTAAAAACGAAATGAAAGATGGCTTTTCGGCCTTTTAATCGAAGAATTTTCGGTAAAAATATCCATTAAATTTTATCAATAAAACACATCTCTCGAGTGTGCTTTTTGTCGGCGACTTCAGCCGCAACCCATCGCTTTTCGGCCCCTTAGTCGAAGAATTTTCTTGCCGCCACCAATTATTTTATATTTTTTTGACCGTGAATATTCTAATGACAGGCGCCGGCGGGTACATCGGTAACCACTGCACGCTGAAACTCCTCCCCTCAGGACACTCCCTCTTCGGCCTCGACGCCGTAAAACCTAAATATACATCCCTTTTCCGAAATTTTTACACCGGTGACCACGGCAATACCGCTCTGGTACAACGCATTCTAAAGGAGGAGCGCATCGAGTGTATCATCCACGCTTCCGGCTCGTCAAACGTCATGGATACGGTCCAAAACCCAATAAAATATTACTGCAACGACCTCATGGGAACTATATTCCTCCTCCAAACGGCCCTTGAAAATAATGTGAAAAAATTAGTTTTTCTCTCTTCGGCGCAGGTCTACGGCAACAGCTCGCCACTGTCGGCCACGGAAAATACGTCGCCCAATCCTATTAATCCAATGGGGAAAATAAAGCTCGCCATCGAACAATTAATCGAGTCGCTGTCAATTTCTCACGACCTGCACTACGCCATTTTACGGATTTCAAACGCCATTGGTATGGATCATCAGGCGGAAAATTTCCCGTCCAATGGCGACCTGCTCTCCCAAATATTACTCAATGAGTCGCTCGACCTGTTCGGCACCGATTTTAATACGGCGGATCATCGGGCGGAACGCGATTTTATCCATGTCAATGATGTGGCGCAGGCCGTTTTACAGGTACTGCCAAAACTCGGCGGCTTCCAAAAGAATTTTTGCTACAACATTGCTTCTGGCAAGAGTTATTCGGTGGCGGATTTCGTCAAATTTGTTGAAAAAGCGGCGCATTTGACCGTCACCATTGATCCTCGGGAGCGGCGGAGCGGCGAAATCGAACGCCTCGCCATCGACCCGTACTCTGCCCAACGGGAACTCGGCTGGCGCCCGCAATATTCGTTGGAATACATGATCGAATCAAGCGTCAATTGGCTCAAAACTCACGAAATCTGCATCTAACTTGAACTAAAAATCCCCCATTGTCAAGACGTTTTTCGGAAATGTTTTGAAAACTAAATATCTCGGCCTGGAAAAATAAAAAATAACACCAGCGAAAATTAGAATTCCAAACGCGGCATTCTCCCCACCCTCTGCACCTAGCCAATCAGAAAAATTTCCAATTGTCAAGGCGTTTTTTGGAAATATTTTAAAAATTAAATATTTCGATTCGGGAAAGTGAAAAATAACACCAGCGGAAATTAGAATTCCAAACGCGGCATTCTCCCCGCCCCATGTACATAGCCAATCAGAAAAATTTCCAATTGTCAAGGCGTTTTTTGGAAATATTTCAAAAATTAAATATCTCGATTCGGAAAAGTGAAAAATCAAACAATCGCACAATACTTACCCAATCCGCTAAACTTTTTCACCTTATCCCAAAATTTCATACTTTACTATTGCCAAAATATATAAAATTCTTCCCATCTCCCATAACCCCGCGGGGCGTAGCTCAGCTTGGTAGAGCGCATGTTTTGGGTACATGAAGTCATCGGTTCGAGTCCGGTCGCCCCGACCACCAGCCAATACCAGAAAATATCGCCCCACCCCTCTCCTCAAAATTAATCGCCTCAAAAAAATCCCGGCCAACCTCCCGAATAAATCGACTGCGCTGCAAAGGTGCCGGAAAATAATTCTTCTTACCATCCACAACCGCCTGGCTCGGCACACATAAATATAATTCCCGCCGCGCCCGCGTCACCGCTACATAAAATAACCGCCGCTCTTCGCGAATTTCCTCCTCCGCTACCGCCCGCTTCAAAGGAAAACTGTTTTCGTTGAGCCCAATGATGAATACCGCCGCAAATTCTAGCCCCTTCGCCTGATGCACCGTACTTAAACGCAAACTCTCCGCCATATTCGCATCCTCCCCATTCGACTCCGATTGCAATAGCGCCACCTGCTGGATCAACTCCGATAAATCCCGAAATTTACCGCAAAAATTCGCAAACCCCTCAACGTCATCCCAACGCGCCTGCCAATTCGTATAATTCCGTTTCAAATACTCGCCATATTCGCCGTCGAGGATGAAAAAAATCATTTCGCCGATGCCCTCAAAAGATATCGATTTTTCCGCCGTTTGCTGCGCGCATTCGAAGAGATCCGCCGGGGGACGCGGAGGCTGATCCCCGCAAAAATCTGACGCACCGGAGTACAACCCCCGTAAAACACGCGTAAAAGGCCACCAATATTCCAACGCCGCCGCCGGAATTTTCTTGACAATTTCCTCCTCCTCAAATAACGAAAAAAGATCCCGCCGCGCCATCTCGGCCGACTGCTGCAAATACAGTAAAATGCGCTCCGCCGTCTTCTCACCGACCTTCGGAAAACGACACAATAGCCGCACAAATGCCCGCGAATCCCGCGGATTGATAATAAAACGTAAAAATGATAAAATATCTTTGATATGCGCCTGCTCGAAAAATCGCACGCCACTCGTGATCGCGTAAGGAATATTGTGGCGCGTCAGCTCCATTTGCAGCTCCATCGACTGGTAATGCGCCCGGTACAAAACGGCGATCTCCGATAGCGGGTAGCCCTCGCCGAGTAAGCCGGTCAGCCGCTTAATGATGAAATTTGCCTGTTGGCGCGCGTCGAGTACGGAGACGACGAGGGGTTTGCGGAAGGCATTTTTCGTCGACCTCAAAATCTTCGCGTACTCAAACTTCTCCGCTACGGGAATCTCGTTCGCAAAATCCAGGATCTCCGGCGTACTGCGATAATTCACCTGCACCTTCGTCACCCTCGTCTGCGGGTACCGCTGCGGGAATTCGATAATGCTCCTAATATCCGCGCCGCGCCAGGTGTAAATGCATTGCGCATCGTCGCCCACCGCAAAAATTTGTCCATTTTGCGCCATTAGGTCGATCATTTTCAGCTGAATCGGGTTGGTATCCTGATATTCGTCGACTAAAATGTGGCGAAATTGCTGGTTATAGTGCGCTGCGACGTCCGGTTTTTCCTCCAATAACCGCACAAAATGGCACAGCAAATCGTCGTAATCCATAGCATTTTGCTCGGATTTGATCGATTGGTAGCGGTCGATAAAGCGCTTCAGCATTCCCCCGTGATCCGCCAGATAGGGGTATTTTTCCTCGATCACGCGCGCCACCGTCCGCATCGCATTGCGCGAAAAACTCACCACCTCAAACAGTACGCGTGCCGTCGGATTACTCTTATTCTTCGGGAAATCGGGCGCAATCGACCGCATGGCGCCGTCAAATAACGCCAGCGAATCGTCCTCATCGAGAATAACAAAATTAGGATTTTCCATGTGGCGCCGCAGTAAACGCTGGCAGATGTGGTGGAAAGTGCCCCCATAAAATAAATTATTTGTAAATCCCGTCAACGCCTCCACGCGCTGGAGCATTTCTCGCGCGGCCTTATTGGTAAAAGTGAGGAGGAGAATATTTTCCGGCGACGCGCCTTTTTCGAGTAACCAAGCCACGCGGTAGGTCAACGTCCGTGTTTTTCCGGTCCCCGCACCCGCTAAAATGAGGTTTGTCGGGCTTTGGGAAATAACGGCCGCGTACTGTTCTTCATTGAGTTCTGTTTCGAAATCGATCGCCATCCGCTAAAGGAAACGGCCCATTCGACTTTTGGCAACTTTTATATCGTGGCGGATTTGGTCCACGAGGAGCACCTGCGACGTAAATTGTTTTTCCCGGCGAATATGGCTCCAAAATTGGACCTCGATCGGCAAACTCTGCCCGTGGAGAACAACCGGATCGAAACTGTGGACCTCCAAACTAACCCCCGAAACTTCCCGAAAAAACGTCGGACGCGTGCCAAAATTCGCTACACCCCAAGTGAATTCCCCCTCGCTATTGAGGCGGTAGCGGACTAAATAGACGCCCAATTTCAGCAGCAACTCATTTTCGAAGCGCACGTTCAGCGTCGGGTAGCCCAATTTTCGCGCGATCCCGCGGCCAGTAAAAGTCGTCCCCAGCATGTAATAGGGAAACCCCAGCATGCGATTGGCGCGATCCACGTAGCCGTCGCTGAGGCACTTGCGGACGTTCGAACTGCTCACCCGCTGACTCTCAAAAAATACCGACTTCTGAATCGTAACGCCAAAATCGCGCGATAAATCCTGTAAAAGCCACGGATCGCCCTCGCAACCTTGGCCAAATTTAAAATTCTCTCCGACGCAAATCCCTACCAATTTGGGGAATTTTTTTTGTAATAAAATAGTAAAATTTCTCGCCCTGATCGCGCCAAACGCCTCCGTAAAACACTGCTCAACGAAGTAATCCACCGCCAACAATTCCAACCGTTCGATTTTTTGTTCCCGCGTCAAAATAAGCTTTTTGGGGCGATTCAAAATCACCGACGGGTGGGGCCAAAAGGAGTAGACAACGGCCGCTGCCCGGAGCCGTTGCGCTTCATTTTTCGCCGAAATGATGACCGCTTGGTGCCCGATGTGCAGGCCGTCGAAAGCCCCCACCGCTAGCACAACAGGCCGCTCAATGGGAACAAAATCGTCCTTCGCCGTCAAAATTCGCTCCATGACCGCTCACAGAATATCCGTAATCGGCAGGAGGCAATGCTCAATTTCGCGGCATTCCATGGCGAGCAAACGGTCCAACGGCACCGCCCGCTCCAGAGGAAAATGCCCCGTTTTCGTCCGCCGCAAATCCGATAAATAAGCCCCGCAAGCCAACTTTTGCCCCATATCGTGCACCAGCGTCCGCACGTAAGTCCCCTTCGAACACGTTACCGTAAAATTTACCTTGGGGAGCGCCACTTTTTGAATAAAAAATTCGTAAATTTTTACCGGTCGCGGCTCCCGTTCAATCGTTTCCCCTCGGCGCGCCCACTTGTAAAGCGGCTGGCCATTGATTTTTTTCGCCGAAAACATAGGGGGTAACTGCCACTGATCGCCCAAAAATTGCTGCGCACATCGGCGAATTTCCTGCTCCGATACTCGAATTTCACGGGTCGCGACGACTTCGCCCTCCCGATCGTAGGAATCCGTCTCTTGCCCCAAACGGAGCGCTCCGGCGTAAGTTTTGTCCTGGTTGGTGACGTACTGGGAAATTTTCGTCGCATTGCCGATAAGTAAAATGAGGAGTCCCGTCGCCATCGGATCTAGAGTCCCCGCGTGGCCGATTTTCCGAATCCCTAGACGGTGGCGCAACTTGGCTACGACATCGTGAGACGTCCATCCAGACGGCTTATCAACTAATAAAATGCCATTCATAAATGGTTTTCAGAGAAGGAATTCAGGTGCACTTGCAACGCATTTATAAATGTTTTTTCAAACTTTACGTAGGGATCACTCACCGTAAACGCTACCGCGCAAAAATGCCCCCCTCCAAAAAATTTGGCCGCAAAAAGATCCAACCGTAACCCCGGATCGTCCGAACGCAAACTAATGCGCGTCTTCCCCTCCCGATCGTAGGCAATCGCCGCAACCCGTACCCCCTTTATCGTGCGCGGAAAATTCACCAATCCCTCCGTATCCGCCGCCACCGTCCCCGTCTCAACAAAATCCCGCTCCGTTACCCGTCCCACACAAATCGTACCATCGGCGTAAAATTTTAAAGAACCTAAAAATCGCTGCATGAGCGCAAATTTTTCCCGCGACTCATTCTCGTAAATTTCAAGGAAAATGCGATGGGGCTCCGCGCCTTGTAGGGCGAGTTGCGAGGCCAAAAATAGGGTACGGGCCGCCGTCGATGAGTAGCTGAATTTCCCCGTATCGGTGACGATCCCGACGTACAACGCCGTCGCCGTACGTTCCCCGATGGGCCATTTTTTCTGGTCGACGAAATCCGCAATAACCTCACAAGTCGCCGCCGCTTCGGGGTAAAAAAAATTATACTGCGCAAACCGCTCCCCCGAAATGTGGTGATCGATGAGCATCAGTGGCCGGGGCAATTTTTTAGCAAAATCGCCAGCCCGTACCATAATCCCGCAATCCACAAAAATATATTCGTCGGCAACAATCTCCTCCGCCTTAACCAATTCCCACTGCCCACTCAACCACCGCAAATTGGCCGCGATGGGCTCATCCTGCAGCCCCATGATCGGGACCGCACCGCACCGCGTCAGGATATCATGCATGGCGATTTGTGCCCCCAAACAGTCGCCGTCCGGATGCAAGTGCCCCAGAATCCCGACCCGTTTCCCTTGCAATTGCTCGCAAATGGAAAAAAATGTTTCGGCGCCATCGAAGCGCTCGAGTGCCCTCATAGCTGCGCCCCGACGAGTTCCCTCAGCCGGCGAATATCGCGGCAAAAAAGACGGATCCCCTCCGATAATTTCTCCTCCGCCATCCGATTTTCATTGAGCGACAGCCGGAAATCGGACTCCCTGAGCTGTAATTTTGGCCCGGAAATATCCCCCTCCAACGCACCCATTTTATCCTCCACAACACCCTCCATCTGCGCCAATTCGCCGAGGAATTTCGGGTTAATGGTGAGTAGATCGCAGCCCGCCAGCGCCAAAATCTCGTCCACATCGCGAAAACTAGCCGCCATGATCTCCGTCCTGTAGCCCCATTTTTTGTAGTAGGCGAAAATTTTCCGCACCGACTCCACCCCCGGATCAAAATGATCAGCCAAAATCTCGGGATTATTCAGCTTGTACCAGTCCAAAATGCGGCCCACAAACGGCGAAATGAGCGTCACGCCGGCCTCCGCACACGCCACCGCCTGCTCCAAAGAAAATATTAGCGTCATATTGCAGTGAATGCCGCCCTCTTCGAGGACCCGCGCCGCCCGAATACCCTCCCACGTCGCCGCAATTTTTATGAGAACAGATTGGCGCGAAATCCCCTTCGCACGATACAAATCCGCCAACGTCTGCGCCCTGTCGACCGTCGCCGCAACGTCGAATGACAAATGGGCGTCGACCTCCGTCGAAACGCGGCCAGGAATAATTTTCAAAATCTCTACCCCCATCTCAACAATAAGGCGATCCATTATTTGCTCCACACCCAGACCATCGTAAAATGTCAAGATATTTTTCAAAAAATATGGATTTTGGGCGACAGTATTGAGTACAATGGACGGATTGGTCGTCGCATCCCGCGGTAAAAATTTCTCAATCGCCGCCAAGTCTCCCGTGTCGGCAGCAATCCTGGAAAACGCCCTGAGTTGATCCAATAAATGCATCGGCCCCTGGATAAATAAAACGCCCCAAAAAGCAATCCATTTTACTTGCTTCGCGGCCATATTGATACAATTTATCCGCTACATATGTTGCATGCGTTGTTATTTTTTGTTTTGTTGGCGCTGATCCCTTTATTGGGCTAAAAAAAGAAATGCTCGGAAAGTGTACGCCTTCGAACCCGTCCGTAAAAGTTTTACATTTTGGCGCACAAATGCGGCCTCTATTTTTACAAAACTCGCCGCCTATTCCCCAATTTGAAAGCGCGCAAAACGACTAATGCGAATATTTTCGCCGATGATCGCTATCGTCGCCGCGATGTGATCGTTTACCGTTTTTTCCTGATCCTTTACAAAAGGCTGCTCCAGCAGGCAAATTTGCTGGTACCACTTGTCCAACTTCCCCTCAACAATTTTATCGATGGCGTGCTGCGGTTTGCCCTGCGCCTGAGCACCCGCAATCTCCCTTTCACCGCCAACCACGTCGGCCGGAATATCCTTGCGGGCAATGTACAACGGGTTCGCCGCCGCAATGTGCATGCAAATGTCACGCGCCAGTTGCCTAAATTCCGAATTTTTGGCGACAAAATCAGTCTCGCAATTGAGCTCCAGGAGCACGCCGATGCGCCCGCCGCCGTGAATGTAAGATTCCACGATCCCCTCGTTCGCCTCGCGCCCTAACTTCTTCGCCGCCGTCGCAATGCCTCTTTTCTTCAAAATTGTGATCGCCCGCTCAAAATCGCCTTCCGCTTCGACAAGCGCCCTCTTGCAATCCACAAAACCCGCCCCCGTACTCCCGCGGAGATCACTCACCAATTTCGCACTAATTTCCACCATTTTCGCTCCCTATGCTTCACTTTCCGACGCCTTTTCGTCCGATTTTTCCTCCGATTTTCCCGCCGTAGGACGCCTTTTCCGCGGTACGGCAGGCTTCTCGCGACTCGCAATCGCCGCTTCCTCGTCCTTCACCGTCACCTTCTCAGCCCCACTCTCAAGAGCCGCATCCATCGTCACCCCGTCGCCGCCAGCTAACTCCCCTTTCGTTACAATTTTTTGCCGCTGCCGCTGACCGGATTGCTTCGCCTCGTAAGCCGCTTGTCCCGTTTTGATCGCGTCGACAACGGCTTCCAAAATAATCCGGATCGATTTCGTCGAATCGTCGTTGGCCGGAATGGGGTAAGTCACCTGCGTCGGGTCGGAATTCGTATCGACCATCGCCACAACGGGAATATTAAGGCGCTTCGCCTCCGCCGCCGCAATATCCTCATGGTACACATCCACAATAAACAACGCATCGGGCAGGTCATTCACCGCCAACATCCCCTCAAAACCGCGCTGCATCCGCGCCATCTGCCGACGAATTACCGCCGCTTCCTTCTTCAACATCGCAGCCAATGAACCGTCCGCTTCCATGGTTAAAAATCGACGATATTTGTTTAAACTGCGCCTAACGGTCTCAAAATTCGTCAAACACCCGCCTAGCCAACGACTCACGCAAAACGGCATTTCCACCGAAATCGCCGCCTCCCGTACAAACTCTTGCGCCTGCTTTTTCGTCGCAACAAATAAAATCTGCCGCCCCTTAGCCGCCAGTTCCTGCAGAAACGCACACGCATCTCCGAGACACTGATACGTTTTTTCGAGATCAATAATCGAAATACCACCCCTATGGTCGTAGATGAAATTTTTGGACTTGGGATTCCAGCGGCGTTTTTGGTGGCCGAGATGCACCCCCGCTTCAAACAAATCACTAATGCTAATATTCATGTTGTGCTCCGTACCCGCGAAGGAGCGCAGACTCTCCAGAACCGCTCCTCACGACCCCAAAAACACACGCTCGCCCTCCGCAGACCTTGGATAAATTTTGACTATGGCCCCAATAATTTCTTTTTTTTCATAATTTCAAGCTATTTTTTAGAAATTTCATCAAAAATTTGCTGCAAAACGTCCCGTGGCGTCGATGCACCGGCCGCGATGCCGATTTTTTTGTAGGACGCGAGATCGAGTGCCGCCGCCTGCGCAACGCCTTCTACCCAAAAAACGCGGGAGCCCCATGCCCCAATTTTTTCAAATAAACGCCGCGTATTCGCCGAGTGAAATCCGCCTACAACGATCGCCGCGTCGCAGTTTTTCAGTGCTTCGAGACCTAATTGCCGCGCCTTTGTCGCCGGACAAATTGTGTCAAAAATTTTAGCAGGGAAATGTTTTTTTTTACATAAAATGCTTGCCGCTTTCAAAAAATCTATATCCAATGTGGACTGGCAGATTATAACCCAATCGCACGTTTCGCCGGGATCAGGATTTTTATTTTTACAAATATTTACATTATCTTTATAATTATAGCGCACGGCATCGATGTATTGCGCCAGTTCCGCGAGATTTCCACAAACGCAAATATTCCCAGAATAACCGCATAATCCCTCGATCTCCGCGTGGTCGCGATCCCCCAAAAGAATGATTTTTTTACATTTATTGGCCTCGATCGTCCGCGCAATGCGACGCACCAAAGGACAAGTGCAATCCACAATTTTACATCCAAAATTTTCTAAATAAAGGCGGCGCCCCGGCGAAATCCCGTGGGCACGGACGATGATCGTATCCCCACCGCAAACCACCGAATCCCGCCGCAACAGCCGCATCCCTAACGCCCATAATCGCTCATTCACCGCGCCATTGTGTACCAATTCGCCCTCCAAAAAAATATGCCCGCACTGCCTATTTTGCGCCACATTTAACACTTTTTTTACGGCAGCCGCGACGCCCCCACAAAACCCGGAAGCGGGAGCCATAATCACTTCGCGACCTCCGCTCATCGGCCGAACGCCAGCGCTAAACGATCTTCGTACTCCCCAAACGGCAAAACTTGAAATTCATCGTCGATCCGCTTCGCCATGCTAACCAGCGTTTTCCCAGCCCCGCACTGGTAAAAATGCAACACACCCGCCCACTTAGCCGCCTTCATGCAGTCCCACCACCGAACCGGTGCCGTAATTTGCTGGATCAATAAATCCTTAATTTGTGCCGAATTGCGCATCATTTCGCCCGTCACATTGCTGATCACCGGTATTTTAGGGGTCTGGAATTTTATTTTTTTTAAAAAAATTGCAAAACGATCGCGCGCCGGCTCCATCAGCGAACTGTGAAACGCTCCCGCCACATTTAAAGCTACCGCCTTCCCCCCTGTTATTTCGGGCGTAATCTCAATGGCACGCTGGATTTTTTCCCTCTCCCCAGACAAAACAACTTGCCCAGGACCATTGATATTCGACATTTCGACGCCACATAAATTGCACAAATCTTTTACAGAATCGACAGTCGCCCCTAAAACGGAAACCATTTCGCCGCCCGTCATCTCGCACGCTTCCTGAATAAAATCTCCTCTTTTTTGCACAATTTTTACACCAGTTTTAAAATCGAATACCCCCGCAATGGCTAGGGCCGTCAATTCTCCGATGCTCAACCCCATCGCTAACGCCCACTCTCGGCCGCCGATCAGCTCCTCCAAAACCCGCGCCGCCGCAAATTGATGGACAAATAGCGCAGGTTGGCAATAGCGGCTTTTGGTCAACGTCTCGATTGGCCCAGCAAAACACAACTTTTCCAGGTCGTAACCTAAAATCGAACTCGCCTCCTGAAATAACTTCGCCGCCGTTTCGTAATGCTCTACAAGCGACCGCCCCATGCCAACTATCTGCGTCCCCTGCCCCGGAAAAAGTAGCCCAACTTCCCTCATCGCTAACTATTTAATGCAAACGGATCAGATGTCCAGCTATTTCACTGAACTTACTTTTTTTTAAAAAATTTCACAAAATAAAAACAATAAAAGACCCCGCCTGCGCAGCGCCTTACTCCGATAAACAAAATTTTAACGCTTCGAAAATTGAAAACGTTTCCTTGCGCCCGGTTGCCCCGATTTTTTACGCTCTTTCATACGGCCGTCGCGCGTCAGGTGGCCCGCCCTTTTCAAAATAGATCGCAATTGTGGGTCCATCTCGCAAAGCGCCCGCGCAATACCTAAACGAATCGCGCCCGCTTGACCAGAAATTCCACCCCCAAAAACACTAATCCGCGCGTCAATTTTGTCGGACATGCCCGCGGAAATCAGCGGAGATAATGCCATTTTTTGAGTTACTTCCTGGCAACAATAGGCATTGACAGGCTTCCCGTTGACAACAACCTCACCCGTTCCATTCGAAATCCTCACGCGCGCAATAGACGTCTTGCGCCGCCCCGTCCCTAAAAATTCTACCAAACGCTCCGCCATAATGCTACACCACCAACGGAATCGGCCGCTGCGCCCCGTGGGGATGCTCCGAACCCGCATAAATCCTCAATTTTCGAATCATCGCATTGGCTAAACGATTCCGCTGCAACATCCCCTTTACCGCATGCTCAATGATAAATTCCGGCCGCCGCTCCCGCATCTTCCCCAGCGAAACACGCCGCTCATTCCCTAAATACATCGAATAAAACATATACTGCTTGTCCAATTCCTTCTTCCCCGTCACCTTCACCTTGTCGGCATTAATGACAATCACAAAATCACCATTGTCGACGTGGGGCGTAAACGTCGGCTTATCCTTCCCGCGCAACACATTCGCAACCCTTACCGCCAACTTTCCAAGCACAATACCCGCCGCATCAATAATGCGCCATGCCTTATTCTGCGCGTCCTCCTTCCTCACCAAAGTCGTCTTCATACCACACTCACAGGCCTAACTCGCCCTAACTCCTGCAACGCTAAATTCGCTCCAACCTTTGTCAAGCCTTTTTTATTAAAAATTTTAGCAGCCGCCCCGCCGCCGTCGCCACAAATTTTAACACCCTCAAATCATTTACACAATAAAGATGTGCCCATTTTCAGAAAAATAAACGTCGAAATCGGTTCCAATATCGCCGTCAAAATAATCGTCGAACTGTTCGCCGGATCTAACTTCATTCGCTTCAAAAAAATAGGAACAAACGCTCCCAAAACACCCCCAATAATCATATTAATCGTCAGCGAACTGAAAACCAATAACCCCATAATTACCTTGCCCGTCCATACCACCGCCATTACGCCAGCTAGCGTGCCAATAATTAAACCACTCACTAACCCTTTTAAAATTTCTTTTACATAAATGCGTTTGATGTCGATGGATAACAGCTCGTCCAACGCTAAACCGCGAATCGCTATCGATAATACCTGCGACCCCGCATTGTCACTCAAAATTGTAATCAAATTTAAAAACGCCGCTAAAATCGTCACCTGCTGAATCTGCTCCGCAAACCCCGAAATCACACTCGTGCTTATCAATGTAAAAAATAAATTAATCACCAGCCAGGGCGTACGCCGCCGCACACTGTACCAAACATCGTCCGTAATGTGCTCGTCGCCGCCCGCACCGTACAACTTCTGCATGTCCGCCGTCGCCGATTCGTGCAGGATATTAATGACGTCGTCGTAGGTGATGATGCCCAGCAAACGCCCCTGATTATCCACAACGGGCAGCGTCTGCACGTGGCATTCGGTCATGGTCAACGCAACGTCCTGCTTGGATTCGCTGGGCTTACAAACGCCGATTATGTCGCGCTCCATGATATCGGCAATGGCCTGCTGGGACTTCGCCCAGATGAGATCGCGTACCGTCGTCGTGCCAATTAACCGCCGCAGGTGATCAACTACGTAAAGAATATCGCTATTTTCCGTCTCATTTTTTTCCCGGCGAATGTACTGGATGGCCTGGTCGACCGTCATCGAACCGCGCAGCGTCGTCACATAAGGCGTCATAACCCCACCCGCCGTTTCGGAGTCGTAACACATGAGATTGCGCAGCGTCTCCGCAAATTCCTTACTCAACTTGCCGAGGAGGCGTTCCCGGTCGCGGATCTCGACGTTCAGCAGCAAATCGACGGCATCATCGGGCTCCAGCTCCTCGAGGATCTTAACCGCACGATTGTCGCGCATTTCACTGAGAATCTCTGCCGAATCGCAGGAATTCATTTCGGCGAGGACGAGCGAAGCATCGGAGGAAGATAATTTGCGCAAAATAAACTGCTGATCTTCCGAATCGAGGCGCTCCAGGAAACAACCGACGTCGTAGGGCGAAGTATTGGCGAGTTTTACGGGGTCGATGGCATCGAGTGCCCCTTCGGCAAACGCTACCAGCTCCTCGAGCGAATACTGTTCCAATTTACGGGCAACGGCATGATTTTGAATGACACTGGGCATTTTTCAACAACATAAAAGGTTATCAAAAGTGGCCATTCTATATCTTGTAAAACGCGCGTAATGCAATACTAAATTTTCATTATTTGAATTTTTTTTTATTTTTTTGCCAACGGCACCGGATTTTTTTTATTTTGCGGCTATTTCTCGCCAAAAATCTCCCCGGCGGCCATAGCGGATTCATTTACTTTGGAAAGATATTAATGTGGCGTTCCTGCCGGGACTCGAACCCAGACCCTCGGTTCCGAAGACCGATGCTCTATCCATTGAACTACAGGAACTTTTGGCGGTTTTACGGCTCCGATATGATCCGCGGTGGGAATTTATCGGCCGTTACTCTTACTGTCGGGTGGCGTTCTTGCCGGGATTCGAACCCAGATTTTCGGTTCCGGAGACCGATGTTCTATCCATTGAACTACAGGAACTCGCTGCCAACCTGCCCAAAGATTGCTAACAACGGCCCAAAGTCAAGCCATTCTGCGACCACGGCGGCCATTTTGGCAAATTTATGAGTCTGTGCGGCGTAACTATGATGGCGGTATATTTTTCTAAAAATTTTAAAAACTTTACGATTCGCCGAGCTGAAAATTTTACACCCATACTCTAATATATATTTGGAAAATTGACCGGAGGTATTGCGCAGCGCCGCCGAAAAATATCCTTGCGGAGCCGAAAATTTTACTATCATTTTGCCCGTTTTTTCCCTAAAGTAGTCTTATGCTGCGGCGTCTTTCACGCATCGTCCCCATCGGCAGCCTCAACATAGGCGGCAATTGCCCCGTCCGCGTGCAATCCATGACCAATACGCCAACCCAAAACGTCGCCGCAACGGTCCAACAAATCCGCCAACTCTGCGACGCTCAGTGCGAAATCGTCCGCGTCACCATACCCAACTCTGCCGCCGTCGACGCCCTCAAACGCATCAAAACCCAGCTCCAAAGCGATAAAATCGATATCCCAGTCGTCGCCGACATCCATTTTTCCCCATCGATCGCCCTGGCATGCGTCCCTCACGCCGACAAAATCCGCATTAACCCAGGAAATTTTGTTGACAACGGTCACGCCTTTCGGAATCTCATCCGCTCCGCTAAAAAAGAAGGTAAGGCGATTCGCATCGGCGCTAATCGCGGCTCGTTGAGTAAAAATATTTTAAATCGGTGGGGCCATACCGCCGAGGGAATGTTCCAAAGCGCGTTGCCTTTCCTCGAAATCGCTAAAAATGAAAATTTTTTTAATATTATTTTATCATTTAAGTCCAGTAGCGCGAGCCAGATGGTCGACGATCACCGCGCGATTTTACCAAAAATTGACCAACTCGGCTTCAATTTTCCCATCCACCTGGGCGTCACAGAAGCCGGAAATGATCGCTATGGCCGCATAAAAAGCGCGGTGGGCATCGGTAGTCTGCTGCTCGACGGCATCGGCGACACCATCCGCGTATCGCTGACGGAAGACCCTACCCGCGAAATCGCCGTGGCTTACGACATTTTACAAGCCTGCGGTCGCCGATTCACCCACGCCGAATACGTCGCTTGCCCGTCCTGCGGCCGAACGCAATTTGATATCCAGCGCGTTTTTAACGAAATTAAGGAAAAAACAGCCCATTTGAGTGGCATAAAAATTGCGGTTATGGGGTGTGCGGTGAACGGCATCGGGGAGATGGGCGACGCGGATTTTGGCTACGTGGGCGCTGGGCCGGGGAAGGTCAATTTGTACCGCCACGGCCGGTGCATCCACATGAATATTCCCGAGCAAAATGCTACCGAAACGCTACTCAAACTGATCGAAAATTGCCAAAAAAAGTAATTATTCTTTCCGTTTGACATGGCATTGTAAAAAAAAATAGTTTCGCCATGCGATTTCAGCTTTCTTTGGAGGAAATTCGAACCATTGCGCAACCCGAGCAGATTTTGGGGAATTTCCCTGGAAATATCACGCAAATTGCTGCGCTTCGGGAGGCACAAGCGGGCGCCCTTTCCTTCCTCGCGAACCCAAAATATTCCGGCGACGTTGCCATTTCGAAGGCCTCACTTTTACTGCTTCCGAAAAAATTCGATCACATTCCGGCGGCGAATCAGGCTATTTTTTTCTGCGAAAATCCTTCCGCCGCGCTTGCTAAAATCTGCCGGCACATTGAAAAAATGGGCGAAAATACAGCTCCTGCCGCGATCCACCCTTCGGCCATCATCCCTCCCGGGACTGTGTTGGGGGAAAATGTTTCCATTGGCGCCCACGTTACGTTTGAAGAAAATGTAAAAATTGGTAAAAATACGAGCATTGGCGCCGGGACTTTCATTGGTAATGGGGTTTCCGTTGGGGAAAATGTAAAAATTTTTCCGAATGTATCGGTGATGGCTTTTTCGCAAATTGGTCATTTTGTTACGCTACATGCTGGAGTCGTGATTGGTTCCGACGGGTTTGGTTTTGTAAAAATCGAAGATCGGCACGAAAAAATTCCGCAAATCGGCAACGTAATTCTTGAAGATCACGTCGAAATCGGCGCCAACACGACCATCGACCGCGCCCGCTTTGCTTCGACGATTATCGGCCAGGGAACGAAAATCGATAATCTCGTTCAGATCGGCCACAACGTTAAAATTGGTAAAAATTGTATTATTATTTCACAAGTCGGCATCGCCGGCAGCACGATTATCGGCGACAACGCGACCATTGGAGGGCAAGTCGGTATCGCCGGCCACTTGCACATCGCCGATGGCACTCAAATTTGCGCCCAATCGGGCGTCACGAAAGATACCGAGCCAAACGCCGTCCTACTGGGATCGCCGGCAGCCCCCTACAAAGAAGCCGTCCGACAATTCGCCAGCATAGCCCGACTCCCAGAAATCCTGAAAAAATTCAGTAAAATAATATCTAAAAATCCATAAAAATAACAAAAATTATCGGCCACAGAAATCAACTCCCCTATTCCTAAAAACGGAATTGCCTCCGACAAATGAGACTCCTTTATTCCCTAAAAACCAAACCATCGCCGAAATCGTTCCATAAATCTTCCCTCAATTCTTGGCTGCTCATAGTTTTCATGTTGATATTGCCCCGCTTTTTTTATGAAATCTATTATGTTAGGAGTAATCCATGGGCCGCTGTATATAGCCAAAGCATCATAACCTTCATTGCCGTTTTTCCTAAAAATAAGACTTCCACTAAACCCAGACCCACAGAGAGGTGAGGAATAAGAAGACTTCTTGTTCTTAAATTCTTCTAAACATTTTTTACATTCGCTGCTTAATTTTTTTATTTTATCTATACACTCTTTTGCGGTTTTTAACGACCATTTTGCTCCATCTGCACATATTTTTGCTTGTTCTTTGTCTCCCCTATCCAAGGCGTCTTTCATTCTTTGATTCCAAACATTCGCAAAACCCATCTGCTTATCATACCATTGTTCTCCAAGCGAAATCTGCAACAATAAACATTCTAGAAAACGACACAAATGCAAGCCTCCCACACAACCACATCCTCCCACATTTTGACTAGTACCTTCTCCCATTAAATCTAATCCTCTCAAAGTGATTGCTTTTTTCACGCCACTTCCAAAAAAATTTCTTTTTTCCTCTCCGGAAAAGAACGAACCCTGATCTGGACATAATCCTGTCCATCCATAGCCAATAACCACGGGACATTCATCCTCAGGAATTGCTTCTCCCGGAGATTTTTCCAAATTGACATGGTAAGGTGGAGTGCCTCCTGCCCTATAATCGACTAAAGAAAATTGATCAAAGGGGAATCCAAAAACGGTTTCCTCTTCGCATTTTATCGGTTTATACAATATGAGTAGAACTAAATCGTAACAAACGATTCTCCCCTCATCGCCGGTTTCCTCCTTTTTACCAGGCAAAAAATACATATGGGTAACGGGGATTCTCTCTGAAATTTTTCCCCATTCTAGTCTAACATTAATTTCGGTGATTGTCAAGTTACCGTTTTCTTTGCCGAACAAAAAACTCCCGTTTTTGGAAAGTCCCTCATTTTGTTTAAAATGTCTCATTTCCTGCCCACCGAACGATATGACTTCATCGCCTCCATTTTCAGGCAAAACTAGCTCCTTAATATCATTATTCTCAAATTCTGGCAATACGGCGTGCGCACAGGTTATAACGCACCTTCCCTCTAATCCCCGAATATTCAGATTGACTATATTACCTGTAGCGCCACGTGCAGAGAATGATCCTGGTTTGACTTGGCCAGTAATTGGATTATATTCCATACTTTCGTTTTCAACGTGAACAATACTCATCGCCTCCCGCCTCAGATCTCCATTCCGAACGCGCTCAACGTCTTCTAGTTTGAAACAAGCCTCAGGAAAAATATCTTCATCGTGTAAAAATTTCCTAGCTTCCCGCTTTTCTTCTTCGGAAACTGCTCCGGAAGTATCTTTCAATTTTCTGAAGGCTTCGGCGATTTGTTTCGCTTCCAATTGTGGATCAACGGCTTCCGGCGAAGAATCAGTGGCTACTGCCTTACCGTAACCCATACTCAGCAATAAACCTATGCTGTATATCCTTAATTTTATTGTTTTGTTTCTTACCATAGTTATATTGGATATATCAGTCCCATTCAATCAATGTCAAGCTTTTTTTGGGGAAAATTTTGCATTTGAAGAAATTTCTTCGGCGATTTAGATAATCGTCCATCATGACGGTCGCACTGTGCTCGATTTTTTGCGGACTCTGCCTGGGATCCCTCCTCTACCGCTCCAGTAAATATAACGCCGAACGAAATGCCCTGGCTACCCAATTGAAAGACGCCCAAAACCGTTGCACCGAAATCGCTACCCAAAAAGCCGAACTCCAAGGAAAATTGTCCGCCATCGAAATCCAGTTTTTACAAAAAAATCAGGAATTTAATAAACTTCTTGAACATTTCCAACAAATCTCCGCCGAAAAAATCACCCTCGAAACGACCCGCAGCGAAATCCTTCGGCACCGCGAACAATTAAAACTCGAACTCACTGCCCTCTCCCAGGAAATTTTAGAGGCCAAAAAACAAAAATTTTCCGAGGAAACCCAAAAGGAAATCGGCCACCTCATCGCCGACCTCCAAAAAGAATTCTCCACCTTCAAAAACGAAATTTTCTCCCCGGAAACAAAATCGCGCACCGAATTGTCCACCCACCTCAAATCGCTCCTCGATAACGTGCAAAAAATGCACAGCGAAGCCGAAAATCTAACAAACGCCCTCCGCAATAACGCTAAAACTCAGGGTGATTGGGGCGAAGTCCAACTGGAAAACCTCCTCGAACAAGCCGGCCTGTCCGAAGAAAATGGCGACTATGTGAAGCAGGGTAAGGGCCTCGAATTGAAGACCGATAGCGGTGCCGCAAAACCCGATTTCCTCATAAAACTCCCGCGAAATCAGTGGATTTTGATCGACGCGAAGGTCTCGCTGTCCGCCTACGAACGCATGGTCAACGGCACCGACCCCCAAGATCGCGAGCGGTCCCTTCAACAACATATCGCCTCCATCCAAAAACATATCGACGAAGTCGCCAAATACCACCAAATCAACAATACTATCGATATTTGCCCATTTTTACTGCTGTTCCTGCCCATCGAATCCGCTTACGCCAGCGCCATTTCTAATCCCGCGGCCCAAAAAAAGGATATCGCCGAGTACGCCCGTCAAAAAAATGTCATCATCGTCTACCCCTCCACGCTATTCCTGACTTTGCGGCTGATCCAAGCGATTTGGCAGGTGGAAAAACAAAATCTCAACGCCCAGGAAATCGCTGACCGCGGCGGGAAATTGTACGATAAATTTTGCGGATTGCTTGACGAATTGCGGGAATTGTATAAGTTATTTGGAAAGGTGCACGAGCAGTTCGGCGACAAAATTATCCCCAAAATAAGCGGCCGCGGCGGGTTACTCACCCAATGCGATGACCTCCAAAAACTCGGCGCAAAAAATAAAAAATTAATCAAAAAAGAAAATTTACTGGAGCAATAAAATTATGTTGGACTTAAAATTCATCCGCGAACATAGCGACGAAGTGCGAGCCGGAATCGCTAAAAAAAAATTTAGCTGCGACCTCGACGCGTTTATCGCCGCCGATCACGAACGACGCGACCTCATCACCCATTCGGAATCCCTCCGCGCCCAACAAAATGCCGCTAGCAACGCCGTCAAAATCCTCGATAAAAAGTCGCCCGAATTCCAATCGAAAACCGCCGAACTGCGGATGCTCTCCGAAAATGTAAAAACGCTCGACGCCCAACTCGCAATAATCGAAGCAAAATGGAAGGCCCTCTACCTCGCCATCCCCAACGTCCCCCATAAATCCGTGCCCGCCGGTAAAAACGCGGACGATAACCAGACGGTGGCGACTTGGGGCGATATCGAAAAAATTTCCCCCTTCGCTACCCCCCACTACGACATTCCATGGTTCGGCCAGCTGATCGATTTCCCGCGGGGCGTGAAAGTAACCGGTGCCGGATTCCCGTTTTACGTCGGCGACGGGGCCCGTGTGGTGCGCGCGCTGATCACATTTTTTCTGAACGAAGCCAAGGCCAACGGCTACACCGAATGCATGGCGCCCGCCCTGGTCAACGCCGCAAGCGCGACGGCTACCGGCCAGCTCCCCGATAAAGAGGGACAGATGTATCACGACGCGGCGGACGATTTTTACATGATTCCGACGGCGGAAGTCCCGGTGACCAATTTTTTCCGCGACGAAATTTTCGAAGCATCGAAATTGCCCATCTACCGCTGCGGGTACACGCCTTGTTTTCGCCGCGAGGCGGGGAGTTGGGGGAAGGACGTCCGCGGGCTGAATCGCCTCCACCAATTTGACAAAGTGGAGCTGGTCAAGTGGACCCACCCCGACGAGAGTTTCGAAGAGCTCGAAAAATTGAGGCGCGATGCGGAAAAATTGCTCCAAAAACTGCGTCTCCCCTACCGCGTCTTGTCCATTTGCACCGGCGACATCGGTTTCCCGCACAGCAAGCAGTACGATTTGGAGGTTTGGTCTGGGGGGCAGAAGCGTTGGCTTGAGGTTTCCAGTTGCAGCAATTTTACTGATTTTCAGGCGCGGCGCGCGGGCATTAAGTTCCGTGAAAAATCCGGAAAATCGGCATTTGTACACACGCTCAACGGATCGGGGCTAGCGGTACCGCGGGTTTTGGCGGCGATTTTGGAAAACAATCTCCAGGCGGACGGAACGGTACTTTTGCCAGAAATTTTACAAGATTTTGTTGGAACGGAGAAAATAGGGCTTGCGAAATAATTTTCTCGCGCACGGTGACTTTAGATTTTTCGCCCCTGATTATTCGCGCGGCAGAGGCGGGGAATATGTGTATTTTAGCGGTATTTTGTCGCTTGAAAAATTTTTCGTTAGCCCCATAGTTGTTTTGTGGATCTCAGAGGTCACCTCCAGCAAACCCAGACTCAGCGGCTATCGCCGGCGATGCTGCGGGCGCTGAATATTTTACAATTACCCGCCGTCGAACTTTACCAACTCGCCGCCGAAGAAATCCGACGCAATCCGCTCCTCGACATCACGGCTGCCGACGCTTTTTCCCCCATTTTTTCCGCAAGCGGGAACGCGGAAGATATTGATATAGGCGCGCGCGCGATATAGTTGACGATGAAAAAAGCAAGCAAAATTTTTTAGAAAATATTGCGGCGGAACGTTCTCCGGAGGATTATCTTTTAGCGCAGGTGCCCGATCTGGACGAAACCACGAAATCGGCATTGGCAACGCTGATTAGCAACCTCGATGGGCGCGGATTTTTGTCGGAGGATGTGGCGCAACAATTCGGAATCTCTCCCGCAAACGGCGAAGAGAATCGCGATTCGGCTTCCAAAAATTTGCCGGAAAATGTTTTTCAAAAAGCTTACAAAATTTTACGATCGCTTTCGCCGAAGGGCATCGGCGCTCGAGATTTACAGGACTGTTTTTTGCTGCAAATCCCACAAAATACGCCGCTTTACGAGCTCATCGCGCAGCATTTCGACGACCTGGAATATCGCCGTTTTGTTAAATTACGACGAAAACTTGGTAAAACGCAAACCGAATTACGTGCGCTGCTGGCGCCCCTAAAGTCACTCAACTTCGCCCCGCTCAAGACGATTACGCCGCACACCAATCCGACAATAATTCCGGAAATTATTTTCAAAAAAACCGATCGCCGGTGGAGTTTCGAGCTTCGTGGCCCACCGGAAATGAGGATGAGCGACCTTTACAAAACGCTGCTTATCCGCCCGCTGAAGGGCGAAGAGCGTGATTTTTTTACAAAAAATAAACAAAATGTTCAATTTTAGATTCAATCGCTGCATCAACGTCGGGAAACTTTACAAAAAATTGCCCAATATATTTTGAAATTTCAGAGTGATTTTTTGGAAAATGGCCACGCTTCACTGCGCCCGCATCATCAAAAACAAGCCGCCGCGCTCCTGCACGTACACCCCTCCACACTCTCGAGGGCGATCCAAAATAAATATGCTCAGACGCCGCACGGAACGGTTCCGCTGCAATTTTTCTTCTCCCACGGCAATCACGGCTCACTCATCGCACAAAACGCCCTCCGCGAAAACATCAAAAATATGATCAAAAACGAAAACAAAATTTCGCCACTCAGCGACGGAAAAATCGCACAAATCCTCCAAAATGAAGACATTTGGATCGCACGACGCACCATAACTAAATACCGCACACTCCTCAGTATCCCTTCAGCAAATGTCCGGCGATATATGTAAAATTTTTCACAAAAAAAATAATTTTATAATTTTAAATTAAAATCCAAACGCGTTACTCGCCCCTCCCTATGTTTTCTAGCGTGGCACAAATTTTTTCCATTGTCAACTATTTTTTATATTTAAAAATTTTTTCGACATTTGCGCGGCATTTCCAATATGAATTTCAGGTTTCGGATTTTTTGAATCACCGACAATGGAAACGACTATTTTCCGACAGCTCCCCGACGCATTTTTTCACGGCGACTTCCCGGTCGAAATCAGCGGTTTTTGGAACGACACGCGGACGCTTCGGCCTGGCGGCTGCTTCCTTGCGCTCACCGCGCGGCGCGACGGCCACGAATTCCTCGCCGATGCACAACGAAATGGCGCCCATTGCGCAATCGTCAGCCGCATCAACAAAAATTTAACCCTGCCCCAATTCCGCGTCGCCGATGTCCTCGAAGCCGCCAAAACTATTGTAAAAATTTATCGAAAAAATTATATAATCATTTCCGTGTCCGGTAGCTACGGAAAAACATCCACGAAAGATATGTTGCGGCTACTGTTTGGCGAAAATGCCTACGCGACGGAAGAAAATCTCAATAACGAACTCGGCGTCATACTCTCGTTAAGCCGCATAAAATATGAACAATTCGGCATTATCGAAGGCGGAATCGATCACCCTGGCGAAATGGATCGCCTCATCGACCTCGTCCGCCCCAATATCTCCGTCACGACCGGAATCGCCTCCGTACACCTCTCAAATTTTGAAAATTTTAATCAATTAATTTGTGAGAAAGTAAAAATTTTACAAGACGCCCTCGCGCGCAACGGCCACGGCATTGTCCCCGAACATTGCCTGACCCACGCCGCTTTCCGACAATTCGCCGACCGCTGCACCATCGTCGGCCGCAGCAATCGCCTCGCCCAATACCCGCATTTCACCCAATTCCGACTCGCCAAAAATAATACGATCATTTTGCGCGGGAAATATTTCCAAAACACCGCTTTTTTACTGCCAGAAATGAGTCTCGGGCAGGCGGAAAACTTCGCCAAAGCAGCCACCGTAGCGAAACTCGCGGGCATCGACGACACCGTCATTCAAAAAAAAATTTTACAATGGAAGCCGGGGAAAATGCGCGGCGAAACGATTTTTTTCAGGGGCCACGCCGTTTACCTGGACGCCTACAACGCAAATCCGGTCGCGATGGACGACGCCCTGCGCCACTTCGACAAAAAATATTCCGGTGAAAAAACTTATATCCTCGGCGGCATGCGGGAACTCGGCCCATTCTCCGAAAATAGCCACGAAATATTAGCAAAATATTTTTTTAGAAAAAAAAATGCGACGATTTTCGCCATCGGAAAAGAAATGAATACCTTCTTCGAACGGCTGCGGCGAGCGAATCCCGCAGTAAAAATTTTCTACTTCGAAGACACCGAAACAGCTAAAAAACCTTTATTAAAAGCCATTCGCGGGACAATTTTCGCCAAAGGTAGCCACGCGTACCACCTGGAAAAAATATTCAGCGACGGCCCCGCTTAAGATTTATTTTCCAAATTGCAACATAAAAAAAATATAATAAATATATTGACACTTTTCTAAAAATCTACACCCTCAGGCGAGAAGGTATATTAGATACTTTTAATAAAGGAAAAAGGTTATGAAGGAAAAAAATAGGAAGATGGGGCCGCTAGCGAATCGCTACGGCTTATTAACGGTATTAGGTTTAGGTTGTTCATTTTTGGTGGGGGCTGCTCACGGGACGGAGACCGCCGTGACGGAAAACACGCGCTACGTAGCGGGAAAAAATGCGGGCAATGTTTTCAAGTTTGGTACGGATGGCGCTCTACCGGCGGCGGCGACGGACGCGTCGATTTTTACTAACGGCAACGAAGATCGGCTCACACTCAAAGGTGCGGCCAATGCTGGGGCGTTAGCGCAGGTGATATTTGACACTGCTGGTGAAACTGCTGTTGGTGGTACTTTTCAGCCGGAGGTGAAGAACGCCGATTTAGCGGCGGTAAAGACTTCGCTCCTCGATAATGGTGATTTGAATGAGATTTTCGCGCATAATGGCGCCCCCGCTGATCATGCTTTAGCGACGCTCCTCAACAGAATCGCCGTCATCCAAGCCGTTAATGTACTGGATGCAGCCTTTGCTGCACTTCCAGCAGATGTCAACCCCGTAGCAAACCAACTTAATGGCGTTGTCGGTGCCACTAACGCGAATGGTGGAGGTGTTACGAATACTGAATTTAAAGCAGCGATTGCACTAATCAAAACCAATGCAAGTGCCTTTGGCGATGTAACAGCGCTTACAAACAAACTCACTGCCATTGATGGGGCTGGTGGTACAGCTCTCTTCGGTACCACACCATTAAATGGCACTCAGGCCAAGGCCGAGGCCATTGCGAAGGATATAAATGCCATTCTTGCAGCCACTAACGCTAATCATGGCTTAAAGGAGGAATTTGACGCGATCACAAATGCCGCCACTACTCAGGCAACGGCCGCAACAACTTTCGCCGGAAATCTAAACACCGGCATGACCACCGGCGCCGGCGAATGGAATACCGCAAACTCCGGAAAAGGAGAATTGATCGATGGCGGTGTTAATGCTGCTACTACTGCTGTCGTCAGCGGTAATCTCGGTGCGGCCGGAATTTTTGAAGCAATACAAACACAACATGACCAATTTATAACATGGTTAAATATTCCCGCCAACGTCGCGGAGGCTGACCTGATAGCCGCCGTACAAGCAGTCTTTGCCCCTGGTGGTGGTGCGCCGGCAGACAGAGCAACCGCATTAGCAGTAGTAACATCAAACCTTAACACTGCACTAAATGCCGCCAAAACTGCCGCATACGGCGCCTTGAAAGGCCTATTCGACGTCGCCCCAGCCCCAGCAGCCGGTGCCGCCGCTACCCCGCGTACCTTCACTTACCAAATTAGCCAAAGTGATTTGAAGAATGACCTGAATTTAACTAGTAGTACCACGAGTAAAAATTTCGCCGTCATTGATCCAGCGACTATGAACGCAAATGAAACCGTGATGTTCATCTTTGATACTACAACACGCGAAGCAAAATCTGTCAACGTCGGTAATATTTTTTACAAAAAACTCGATAAAGATCTCAATTTGCACCTGGTGCATACCTTGATGGATCAGAATGGGACCATAGAGACCGTCGGATTTAATGAAATTAAAGATCCCTTCGATCCAAACGCAACCCTAAACCACTTGACCCTGCAGCTTTCGACCGCTGCTCAAGAGCGTTCCGGCAATAATCCTGATTTTATTTTCGATAAAGAAATATTTGTCAAAAAATTGATCTTGGGTATTCCGAACACTCAGGAGATAGATATCGCAATCAAGAGTGATGTGCAGGATAAATTGATCAATAATTATAAAATCGGCCCCGGAGGTGTGGATGTAAAATTTGAGGAAAATTTAACTGTCGCGAATGATATTGAAGTTTTACAAAATAGTGAACTAAAATTCGTGGATACTAAAACGCTATACCTCGGTGGGAACCTCAAGCTCCGAGATGGCAGCGCCACACTCCATTTAGGTACGGGCTCCGCCAGAGAAACGGTCAATATCGCACCTCTCGCAGCACAAGCAGGAAATATTGTATTCGAGAATAGAGATGTGCTCATGCTCACCAGTAATGTTACGCTTAATGTTACAAATCCGGGCAGAGGCACCGACTACTACTTCAAAGGCATTACTGGCGCTCCTAATGCTGCATTTACGGTTGCAGCTCCTGATGATCATGCGATAACCCTAAAACTTGATGCTATTGATGCTGGCGCTATGCATGTCAATGGAGTTGCCGTTGGTGGCGCTAATGATATCGCCATGATAACCGTTGGGGATGGAGGTACCTTAGAACTCGAAAATATCACCATAAAAACAACAGATGACGAAAAAAATCCTATTATCGCGAAATTCGGAAGCAATGGTACGTTGGAACTCGACAATGTTACTCTCGGTGGGACTGGAATAGACATAACGGCACTCAAAGCCGGTGAGAATTTTACAATTGGCCTCAACGGTGCAACAAACTTATACGGTAATATCAATGCTGGGAAAGGTGCAACGTTGGCCGTAGATCTAGGTAATCCGGGCACTTTAAAATGGCCCGAAGGAAGTTTAGCACTCCCCGCCAATGAAAAACTCAAGATTGAAATTGGTGATAGTAGCGATGCGATTCTTGAAAAAGGTTTGTCTGCATTAAAAACAGCTGTAGCTAACAGCAAGTTAAACATCATTGATCTATCTGGTAATGCGGCTAATGCGGCGGCTATAGGGGCTCTCGTTTCCCTCGACCTCGTTTCGTCACCCCTACTCAAAGGCGCAGCGCTAAAATTCGATGCCACAACCGGCCTTTTTACATTGGAAGTCCCAGCCAACGCAGTCCCGAGTAATCTCGCCGAATACCTCGCAAACAGCGGTAGTTTCGATCGCGCCTACATCTCCGACGACCTATTCAGCATAGTGGATAAGGCGGTCCAAAGCGGTGCCAAAACAAACATCGAAGCCTTATTGGTCCAGGGAATATTTAATCCAAATTATTCCAATGCACAAAAATCTAAGATCCTATCCGCTCTATCCAAAACTACGACCGAAGAGAAAAATCGCGCCACATTAACATTGATCGATACCGCACGCGAAACGATCTACGGAAAAATGGGACAAGATCCCGACCCCGGTAAACATTATAGCGTTTGGGTATCTGGTTTCGGCGACGTCGCGCGGAATGGTTCTTCCGGTAGCTATAAGATGAAATGCAACACCTACGGCTTCACTCTGGGCGTCGATACCCACATCAATGATGACTTCCTTTTGGGTGCCGTGTTCGGCTACGGTAAAGCGAAAGCCAAAAACAGAGGCGATATGGCGCTTAGCAGCGACGGCCGGTTCGATCTCAAGTCCTATTTCGGCGGCATTTACGGTATGTGGGATGAACTTGTTCCGGACCTTTCCCTCAAATTCTCCGTCCTCGCCGGCCACGGGAAATACGAAGAAAAACAATATTTTGACTTTGGAATAGCAAAAGGTACTATTCTCGATAGCAGCCACGACGGCAACTGGTTGAGCGGCAATGTGGATTTCACCTACAAGCACTGGAGTGTTATGGGCTTCAACGTCGGCCCTTGGGTATCCCTTTCGGCGACAACGATCCACCAAAAAAGCGGCGATGTGGGTTCCGCAACCACTACTAAAACGGATCGTATGGTCAATAGCACCGCTACACACTACAAGCGCGAGGTAGCTGCTGCCGATCGGCGCGCCATTGAAGCCATATTTGGTGTCGCGATGGATTACGAATTCGCAGCGGGTATTTTCGAGCTCGCTCTTGGTTACAAGCACGACTGGCGCAAGTTAAAAGGCGGTAAAGTATCCATTTGGGAGGCGTTCAGCGACGGCAATTACAAAGGATTGACGGCCGCATCGGGTAGCAATCACATTTCCGAGTTTTTCAAATTCGGCGCATCGAACATGGAAACGGGCAAGCATGCGTTTGTTGGGCGAGCTGCTTGGAACATGCAATTTGGAAATTTTGGATTGACTCTCGGTGGTCACGGCCAAGCGGGGAGCCATTTTAAGGACATTTCCGGTTTCATAACCGCTTCTTATTCATTTTAACGCTTTCGGTTGCACAGGGGGGCGGACAATTCCGCTCCTTTTTTTTATCTGGTTTTTTGGCATTATTTTGTTTCGATTGCTGCATGGGCGGCATTATTTCGGTTGGCCACGACATGGTCGAAATTGAACGCGTGGAGCGTGCTATCAAGCGGTATGGCGAAAAATTTTTACAAAAAATATACACGCCGGCTGAGTTGCGCTATGCATTTGGGAGGGGGGATGCCGTGTCGTCTTTAGCGGCTCGATTTGCGGCCAAGGAGGCCATTTCGAAGGCATTTTTATGTGGCATCGGGCGGCAATTTCGCTGGCAAAGTGCGTCCATTATTCACCGAGATAGTGGGGCTCCGGAGGTTATTCTCGATGTTTTAGGGGCGGCGCGTTTGGAGAAACTAAGCGGCCGGCGGGTCATTATTTCTCTGACGCATACCCGCTCCATAGCTTCGGCGGTCGCCCTCGTTACCTGATTAAATAACTGAGTACCGAAAATTATTTTCAATATTCTAGGGGCACGGAGGAACTAAGCGGCTGGCGGGTTATTATTTCTCTGACGCACATTGCCCATAAAGTAAAAAAAATTAAAATTTAAACACTTACAAAACAACAATATCTTCATCGACCGGCTCAGCGGCATGTAACGGATGCGCGAACCCGTGCATTTCCTCCAGCGACTCCCCGCCGCCTGCCGCAATGTCGCCAACCTCTACCGGAATCTCAAGCGGCCTAAAACCCTTCGCACCCACAAAAAGTACGCCCCTCCCCGACTCTCCACTCCCCCGAATATTCACGCTTACCGTGCGCTCACCAGGTAAAAAACGGACCTCCGGCATAATAATACTGTCGGGGATGTCGGTCGTGACGTCGAGCTCAATGCCGTCCGCCGGCGCCGCCTGGTCAATCATAAATACTAACCGCTGACTCTCCCCATTACCCAAACGAATAAAATCACTGCTGCATTGCAAATTCGAACGGTCAATGAAAAATGTCCCCGCAAAAAATTCCCTGCGGTTCGATAGCAAATAAACCTCGTACTCCCGATCGCACTCCATGGGCGGTACCCTAAAGGCAATGGCGCCCGCCGATAGCCAATCGGACGGAATCGTCCGCCCCCCCATGCGCACCTTGTCTGCCCGCCCTAAACCGCAGCCAACGATATTCACCGGCGCCCCCACAGGCCCGCGATTCGCATCAAGCGCAAAAATATATTTGCTGGTAACCGCCGTACGGTAGAGCTCGGATTTCGCAATTCTTTCACGAATGGTGCCGTGGCGATTGATCTCGTAAATCAGCTCGAAATAATAGGGGATGGTGCCCAGGTCGTAAAATGGGTAGTCGTAGACAAAAATATTATTGCCATCGGGATGTTTTTGCATCTCATGTTTTTGGCCGTTGATAACGACGTAGGGTTTAATACTTTTTTGTAAAATGTCGCCGTCGGAATTGCGTACGCCCATGGTAATGGTGTACATGTGGGACTGATTTTGCGGCATAACATTGGGCGTCATATTGCAAATATCTTCCTCCATACACCCCCCTAAACCTATCGCCGCCGCGAGCAAAAAAATTTTACTTGGCCCAGACAATAATTTCATAATGGGCGAGGTAAGCACAAATTTATGCATTTGCAAGAACAAGTTTACGTGCCGTTGGGATTGTACGTCCACGTCCCGTTTTGCGGCGTTCCGTGCAGCTACTGCGCCTTTTACAAGGAGCGTTTGACGCCGGCCGCCCTCGAACGCTATACCCACTGCCTGTGTGACGAAATCCGGTCTATCGACGACGATCGCGCCTTTGATACGATTTATTTTGGCGGTGGGAATCCGGGGGTTTTAGGTCCCGAGCAGATCGGGCGAATCGCGGCCAATATCCACCAAAAACTCAGGCAATCCCCCCGCGAATGGACCGTCGAAAGTTCACCCAATATGGTCAGCGAAAGTAAGTTACGGGCCTGGCAATCCGCCGGCGTCAATCGCCTATCGCTGGGCGTCCAAAGTTTCGACGAACGGACATTGCGCGCGCTCGGTAGGAAACAAAATCCCCGCCAAACCTTCCACGCCTACGAACTTATCCGCCAAATGGGTTACCGGAATGTGGGGCTTGATCTGATTTTTTCCGCGCCGGAACAGACCGCTACGCAACTCATCGCAGACCTGACTACCGCCATTTCCCTCGCCCCAGAACACATTTCGACCTATTGCCTGACCTACGAAGAGGGGACGCCGCTGAGTCAGAAAGTGGGTAATGGGGCCGAGGAGGGCCGTGATAGCGATTTTTACGAAATGGTGTGCGATTTTTTGGGCAATCGGGGATACGAACAGTACGAGATTTCCAATTTTTGCCAACGCGGCTACGCCTCCATCCACAACAAAAATACGTGGCGCATGGCGGATTGGATCGGCCTTGGACCGTCGGCGAGCAGCCAATATCGCGGCAGACGTTACTCCCAAATGGCTTCCGTGGGACGTTGGGCGGCGGGCATCGAAAATCGCCATCCCGAGTGGCGCGACATTGTAAATTTGGATGAAAAAATTTTAGCAATCGATAAAATTATTTTCGGCCTACGGATGAACGAGGGCGTCGATATTTCCCGTAACCCGTGCGGCGACCGGCTGGAATTTTTTTTCCGAGACCTGCAAAGTGAAGCGCTACTGATCCGCGAAGGGCCGATTATCCGCCTAACCCGCCAAGGCCGCCTCCTCTGCGACGCTATCACCCAAGAAATTTTCAATTTTTTTTAAAAACTTGCCATTATTATTATATTTTTTATGAATATTTTCTTTCCGAGACCTGCAAAGTGAAGCGCTACTGGTCCGCGAAGGGCCGATTATCCGCCTAACCCGCCAAGGCCGCCTCCTCTGCAACGCCATCACCCAAGAAATTTTTAATATTTTTTAAAAAAACTTGCCATTGTTTTTATATTTTTTATAATAATTAAACCTATGAATAATATCTTAAAAAGTCAAATGGCGTGCCTATGCATAATAGGGAGTAGCAGCGTATTATTGGGCGAAGGTGAACCTTATTTTGCCCAGGAAAGAAAGCAACTTCCCAAAAACACAAACGCGGTGGGCGGGCAACCCCCAACCATGCAGAAACCCATCCAACGAAACGTCAATACTAACCAAGGTCCACACCTCAAAACCCCACCTAATCCGGTAAACAAAAATTTGGGAAAAACAGCCGCCACACATGATAGAAAGCCCGTAGACGACGGCGTACGTTATTTTGACCAGGAAAGAAAGCAATTGTGGGAAGCTTTAAAGGCGATACGCGATAAAGTCGTAAACACGAAACAACCTACCCAACAAACCATTAATATCGGCCCAAGAACATACAAGGTCATATGTACCATAGGCGGAGATAGGGTAACAATACTTGTTATGCTCCTTGAAAATCCAGACACCCCAGTGCAGCGGTTGATCAAAATCATCGAAGGCCAAAATTCAACCCAAATTCAATTGGTGAGCAAAAATACGTCACAGACCATTAATGGCCCCAAAAACATATGGAGTAGGTGGGAAAATCGTAAAATTATCGACCAAGTGCTCGATAATTTTTACAAAGACACACGCAAAGACTTTGAACACTGCTTCGCAATAATGGGGAATCCAAGCGCTCCTTCCAAGCAAAAACAGAACGCAATGAGGAAATTGAACTTGTTTTACCTATCACCTAATCTTTCAAAGTCAGATAAAGAAAGGATCGAAAAATTTGTTCGGGATCTCAATTGGAAAGTAAATATTTTTGCACATGCCACATATTTTAAAATGAATCCAAAAGAAATCGCAAAATTGGAAAAAAATCTTTATCCGAATAAGTGCCCTGCTATAAGAAATACATTCCAATTCGATCCACAATCTATGACACGCTTCCCTGTAGCCGAAGGACTCACATATTTTAAATATAAAACACTCAACGATGAACCAGATGTTCTGCTTTTGACGAAAGAATTTTTCTCAAAAGAGCGACAGAAACAAGTAACGGATTCCAACGGTCTGGTATTAAGTTTAAACGAACTAAAGGGAATGTGCGATGCCGAGCTTTTTAAATTACAGAAAAACAAAGATCTATCGCCTCAGGAAAAAGAAAAACGGCTGACAGCACTGTCAAAAGAAGTGCAGGAATATTTGCAGTATCTAGAGGGTTCCGGAGTTGAAAAATTAGTTGATATATATAATAAATTCAATACGGAACCAGTTTTTACCAAACGACCATTCTTTGGTAAGTTCTTTGGTAAGAATACAATAGACTCAGCATCAATAGCAGCTGCACAAGCGGGATCAAGGATTAAATTATTTACAACAGATTTTCAAAAATTAGAAACAAAAATAAAAATTGAATTGGAAAAACTTCGGGCAAACACCTCGGGTTCAGGCGTAGATCGCAGCGGCGGGGCTATTTCGCCCGCTACCCCCCAAGCGACGCAACAGTTGTACACCATCCGGAGCGTTTAAATGCATATCGGCCGGCACTTCAAAAATAAGCCGGCTGTGTCCACTTTTTTGTAAAAAATTAAGGCCCCGTGCCAAAATTTCGTCGCCATAGGTGCGCGACAAATTGTAGGGTGGATCGATAAAAATCAGATCAAATTTCTCCTCCGTCCGCACCCGCAAAGCGTCACGAATCCAAACGCAGCCGCCATTTGCAGCGCCCATACTCCGGCAAACAGCCGCCAAATTTTCCTCCAATGCACCCGCAATTTCCCGGCTATTTTCCACGAAAATTCCAGAATTCGCCCCGCGACTCAAAGCCTCCAACCCGTAGCTCCCCGTGCCCGCAAACAAATCTAAAAAGCGGCTCCCGATAACGCCATCGCCCAAAAACGAAAAAACTGCTTCGCGCAAATAGCCGGTGGCCGGACGGAGCCGATCGCCTTTTACATTTTTCAACACAATGCCGCGCGCTAAACCCCCCGTAATTTTCATGGCACAGGAAATAAAAATTTTTCAATTTTTTTCTCTAAAAAATCACCCAACCACCTAACACCTAAAATCTACCAAATTAACTCAACGCTGCGGGATTAATTGCCCTTTAACATAGGTAAAACACAGGGGCGACACAGCCGCCGCCGCCGATCCCTGCCTCGTCCGCTCCAAATCATAAATCGCTTCCATCGAAACTAAATCTTCCTCCCCAGTCCCACTCACTATAACATAATCGTAATTTTTAACAAATTTCATCTCGTGCTTCGCCGATTTTAACCGCTCCACTAACCCCTCCGGACTCTCAGAACCACGCGCCCTAAGCCGCTCCTCAAGTACATTTAAATCCTCGGGGATAATGAAAATCGTCACCATACGCTCCAGTAAATGCCGAAAATGTTTGCGAATATTCACGAGGCCTTGGACGTCAATGATGAGTAGGGAATCGATGCCGTGGCGGATATTGGACAGCACGGGCGCCATGGGTGTGCCGTAAAAATACTTCCCATAGACGTTGGTGTACTCCAAAAATTTGTCCTCGGCGATGTACTTCAAAAACGTCGCCTCATCGATGAAACAGTAATCGACGCCATTCACTTCCCCCGGACGGGGCGCACGGGTTGTCGCCGTCGTAATTTTCTTTAAACACCTAGGAAAATGCTGTAATAAATGTCGGCAGACGGTAGATTTCCCGACTCCGGCTGGCCCAGAAATAATAAAAACTTTACCGAGTTCCGCCATGGCTACTGTTCTGTGGGGAATCGCGCCGACTTCAAGCTATTTTTTATCTTTTTGCTCCGTACCCAAAAACCCCTTCCGCACCATCTCCCCTTAACCATTCTCCGCCGCCTGCCCACCGAAAAAAGGAAGTGAACTTGCAATGTGGTTTCATTTTTATTTTATCGTGGTATGAATTTGGTTTCTGTCATCGAAAATCATCGCGATTTGGCCGATATTACCCGCATATTACACGCCCATGGCGGGCATTGTTATCTCGTAGGTGGCGGCGTGCGCGACCATTTTCTCGGCATTCCCAGCCACAATTTCGACCTCGAAGTCTTTGGCCTTCCCTCCACGACTATCGTCGACCTCCTCACCCCTCGCTATAAAATCGATTACGTCGGCAAATCCTACGGCATTTTAAAAATTCGCGGCCTCGACATCGACATCGGCGTCCCGCGTAGGGAGCAGCGCCAAGGGCCATTACACACGGATTTTGCGGTCCAAGAAGACCCATTTTTACCGCTCGAAGAAGCCATTCGGCGGCGGGATTTTACCATTAATTCCATTTATTTTGACATAAAAAATCGGCAAATCGTGGATCCTTTTTCTGGGCTCGCCGACCTCGAAAACCGTGTCCTCAAACATACCAGCGAACGTTTTTCCGAAGATCCTTTGCGGGTGCTCCGGGGCATGCAATTTTGTGCGCGTTTTACATTGGCGCCCGCTCCGCAGACGACCGCCCTCTGCCGATCGCTCTCCCCAAAATTCCTTTCCCAAGAACGCATAGCCCAGGAATTTACGAAATTATTACTCCAAGGCACGCGGCCGTCGGCCGGATTACACTTCCTAAAGGACGCAGAATGGACGCAATTTTTCCCGGAACTCCACCAGCTAATCGGCGTCGAACAGGACCCTACCCGCCACCCGGAAGGCGACGTTTTCGAACACACTTGCTGCGTTTTAGACACTTTTGCGCACAATAGGACGGGGATTTTTGAGGACGATTTGACGGTCGCCTTCGCGCTACTTTGCCACGATTTTGGGAAGCCCACGACGACGTTTAGAGACAGTCAGGGGATCCACTCCTACTGGCACGAAATCGCGGGAATTTTACCGGCAGAAAAATTTATGGAGCGCCTATGTCTCGCCAAAAATGTCATATTACAGGCGCTGACGCTAATCCAATACCACATCGAACCGCGGCGTCTATTTAAGCATCGGGCATCGGACGCCGATTTCCGCAAGCTCTCCTACAACGTGCGGCGGATTGATTTACTGGCGCTACTGGGGTATTGCGACTGTGCGGGGCGGGTGGAACACAACGAGGAAATTCGCGCTTGGATCCTCGAACGAGCCGGGGCGCTTGGCATTTTACAAGCTCCGCCCAAAGCGATTATTCAGGGCCGCCATCTCATTGAACTGGGGATTGAGCCGAGCAAAGATTTTTCAAAAATTTTACTAAGATTTTACTTCGCACAACTCAATGGGGATTTTTCGACATTGGAGGAGGGGCTTAGCGTAGTTAGGAAGTCGTTGGCGCCGCCCCAAGCCGTGTAAATCGCGACGCCTCCCGCGCTCCAACAGAACATATTTTCATTGCATTCGCAGTGCAATTTATGTAAAAAAAATATTTTTTGATGCCGGAAAAAGGGCTTTGATATGGCTAAAAAATTTGGTTAAAAATTCGATAATACCGCCCCGGGCCATGTAAATCGCGACGCCTTCCGCGCTCCAATAGCACACATTTTCATTGCATTTACGGTGCAATTTATGTAAAAAAAATATTTTTTAATGCCGGAAAAAGGGCCTCGATATAGTTAAAAAAATTGGTTAAAAATTCGATAATACCGCCCCGGGCCGTGTAAATCGCGACGCCTCCCGCGCTCCAATAGCACACATTTTCATTGCATTCGCCGCATGGTTTATGCAGAATAGCCGCAATATGCTGCCGCCCATACATGTGATCGATTTTGAGGGGAATCGCGCCCACGGAATTATGGAATTCGGACTGGTGACGCTCGAAAACGGCCGCATGAAAAATATTTTTTACCGCCAATGCTCCCCAAAAATTTCGCCCCAAAATGCCCCTTTCCGCGAGCACTCCCGCTTCCACGGCAACGCGACACAGCACTCTTTCGCCGAATATCTTCCTCTGTTCCGAGCCAGACGCCGGAGTGGTTTTTTTTGTGCGCACAACGCGTCGGTCGAAGATCGCCTCCTGCGGCAGTATACTTTTCTTCCGCCGATGAGCCAAAATATGGCTTACCATGCGCTTTCGGACAGGTGCCGCGCCTCCGATAAAACCCCAACTCCGACCCAAATAACTCCGATCACTACAGCGCCGTCGTGGGGGCCGTGGATCGATACTTACCGGATTTACAGAAAATTTTATTCGGCGGCGAAGCATTATACCCTGGCGGAATTAATCCGGCATTTTCGGCTCGAAACGGAATTACAAACGCTTGTCACTCAGCACGTGAATAACAAAAAATTGACATTCCACCGGGCCGCCGATGACGCCCTCGCTACGGCATTACTACTGCAAAATTTTATCAATCTTTTCCACTTGAAAGACATCCGATTTTTACTCAATTGTTAATTTTTTACGTAATCTAAAAAATTTTCCCGGAAAATATAGGGCGAAATTTTCACCAAAAAAGCGCACCGAAGTACGCCCACCAAATATCCCCCAATAAGCCAACGCTACTCGCACAGCGCCGCACATGCAACCGCTTCCACATTGTCGTTGAGCGCCCGTATGGCGTTGATCACCTCCGTACGCGCCCCATCCACAATGCCCGCAGCATCATTGGGCCGATCGCCATAATTGCAAACCACTAACTTCCTCAGTACCCCATCTAACCGCACGTCGCCATAATAATAGGGGTGCCCCCAGGAATCGTTGACGCCGGAAATCTCCCCCTGGTCGGCCAAAACAGCCAAACTTTCCGGATAACGATTGTGCTTCACCTTGTACAGCTGGACCGCCGAAGGAAGCGTACTCGTCACAAAAACTTTCGCCGTCCCCTTTTTTCCGTCCTCCAAAGATCCGCCCAATGACTTCACCATCACACCAGCTAAAAGCGCGATCAATGCAACCACGATCAATATTTCAACCAATGTCATACCACTTTTTTTACGCATATCCATAAATTTACCTCCGATCTTTCACAGAATATATTCCGTTTTTTAAAAAAAACAAGAACTTTTAGCTTATTTGCGAAAAAAAATTATTCTCTTTTATTTTTACCTGAAATTTACTTCCCGAAACGCCGCGATCATATGCGCATGACGTCCGGCGCAAAGGAAATCACCAATCTGTAGGACTGCCCCGGGTGCATAATCAGTGGGTAACTCCGCGATAATTCCTGTAAATAATAAAATTTACAAAAAAATTACTCTTTTTTATTTTTACTCAAAATTTACTCTCCCGAAACGCCGCAATCATATGCGCATGACGTCCGGCGCAAAGGAAATCACCAATCTGTAGGACTGCCCCGGGTGCATAATCAGCGGGTAACTCCGCGATAATTCCTGTAAATAGTGAATCTTGCCAAAACATGTGCGATACTCCGGGTTCTCCGAAACATCCGCAATCTCCTGCCAACTCAATAACATATCGTCGTGCTCCACAACCGCCCGTAAACTCTCCGCGTCCAATGCAAAATTATTCGCCCCGTAAACCGAATGAGGCGCGCTCAGCGCAATCATATAACGCAACTGCTCCACGCGCGTCCGCTCCTTGACCACGTAAGTAAATTCCACCATAATTTTCTCCTCGGAAAACGTCCAGGCTACCCGACAACTCCCTACCCCCAATACAACCTCCTCTTCAACCGTAACCAATTCCGGCTGCTCGTAAGCAAATACAACACTCCGCCGCGGACCTAGTCCCGTCGATAATTTTTTGCCGTAATAGGAGGGAATGTAGCGCTTGCCGTCGATCGTCAATTCCGGCTGCAAAATCGGCAGGTACTTCCCCGCCGGCCAATCAAATACCCCGGGGCAATGCGGAAATGCTAAACAATCACTGTCGGCCCGCCCATTAGCCCCGATCAGCGGCAATTGCAAATTCATGCCCGTCTTGCCGTCGCGATAAATAAATAACCCACTTTCCCGCTTCGCATTTTTATCAAAAATAACCAATCGATTGCCCGGCTTAAACGCCGATGCGCGGCGGATGCGGCCCGTATTCATCGCACTCTTGCGCGCTAACCGTGACCACTGACATAAATAACGCATCGCATCAAAATTAGCCCGAATACTACTTCCTTCCACCCCCGATGAACGCTCGCCGTCGCGAATCACCATGTACCCCTGCTCCTGATCGATGTAGTGGCAAAAAAAATTCTGAAATAATTCGAGCACAATATTGAGGTACAGCGACTGCTTATCCGGCGGGATCCAGCCGTCGTAGAGCGCCTGAATTAGCACGCTTATGCAGTACATTTCTCCGTGGGCACCAACACCTACCCCATATACCCAACACGCCCCGTCCTGGCGCATTAAATCGGGGATTAGGCGGAGATATTTTTCGGCGTGGGTGCGCAGACTGGGTAATTTCCGCTCAATGACGAAGCTATCGGTGTGCAAGTGGAGGGCTTGGCGGATGAACGAGAGATTGTGGAGGCCCTTGACGTCAAAACATCCCCCCATACCTCTCCCGCCACCGCTGTCAAAAAATCCCCCCGTCGAATGCCCTTCGCAGTACTCCAAAAAACGGTCGACGAGCTTCCCGATATCGTCCTTTTTCGTGAGCTTTAACCCGTGGCGCGCTACGGATTTGGCGATCGCACAGGCAAATCCATCGGGGCGGAGTTCGTCGCGGCGCATCAGTAAATGGTCAAATTTCATGCGGACCTCCTCGGGTAACTTCTGCCAAACCGCATTGCGCTCCTTCACAACCCCAAAAGATAGTAACGCCAACGCCACGTAGCCAACCCAGTCCGCATTTCTCGGCGCGTGAGTCACCTGATAGGCGATCACTTTCGCGGCGAGATCAATAATATTGTGTTCCGCAAAATTAATTTCGTGGGTCAGGCGGTAGAACTCCCCCAGCGCAAAAGCTACGTGGGCCGCCTCATCCCCCGCTAATTCCTCCCGATCGACGGCCCGAATACTGCCATCGCCATTGATGTAATCCAGATTGTGAATCGCAATCGAACGAGCGATATCCAAACACTGCTCAGCAAAATTTTGCATCCTTTTCGATAATTATTCTAATGGCTTAATGTCGTTTGCAATAAAATCAAGAATTCTTTATTATTTTTTGTCTTCTTCATGCGCCCAATGAGCGTATCGGCCGCTTCTTCCGGCTTCAAACCGCCGAGCGCCCGCCTAAAAAAATGAATTTTCCCCAACAGATCCTGCGATAAAAGGCACTCCTCCTTACGTGTCCCGGACGCCTGGACGTCGATCGCCGGGTAAATGCGCATGTCCGCCGCCTTTTTATTGAGTACAATTTCCATATTCCCCGTGCCCTTAAATTCCTGAAAAATGAGGTCATCCATGCGGCTACCGGTCTCGACCAGCGCCGTCGCCAGGATCGTCAGACTCCCTCGGCCTTCCAAATTGCGCGCCGAAGAAAATAACATGCGGGGGCGCTCCAGCGCTTTGACGTCCACGCCGCCAGTCATCGTCCGACCACTGGAAAATTGCCGGTTATAGGCGCGGGCGAGACGCGTAATGGAATCGAGCAAAACGACCACATCTTTCCCGGTTTCGGCGAGGCGCTTAGCCCGTTCGACGGCCAATTCCGCCACCTGGATTTGCGTGGAACGCTCCTCGTCGTTCGACGAAGCAAATAACTCCCCGTCGACGGTGCGGCGAAAATCGGTAATTTCTTCGGGGCGCTCGTCGATGAGCAAAATAATCAGGTGGCAATCGGGGTGATTTTCCCGGATTCCGACGGCGATGTCGTGGAGTATGGTGGTTTTCCCGGTTTTGGGGGGCGCCACGATAAGCCCGCGCTGGCCCTTTCCGACGGGAGCGAAAAGATCGATGACGCGATTGGACAGGCGCCCATCCTTCGTTTCCAGGGATAAAAATTGATCCGGCATAAGCGAGGTCCGCTCTTCGAACGGGGGCAATTCGCCGCGCATGGTAGGCTCGAGGCCGTCGATTTTTTCGATTTCGATGACCCGCGGATTGGGGTAATCGCTGCGCTGCAGCACCTTAACTTCCAGCGCCATACCTCGCCGCAAACGGTAGCGCACCAGCAGATCTCGGGCGATATAGGGGTTTTCGCGCTGTGTTTTACCCAGGCAATGGAGGCCGATTAGGTTTCCGAATCTGCCGCCGGACTCGATTTCCAGGATCCCCGCGGCGGGTGTGAGTTGGCCAGGGTCCACGCCGGCGTAATTCACGCTAATGCCCTTAGGTTTGTTATAATTTTTGCTATAATTTCCGATCATTTTCCATTTTCAGCCCCCTCCACACCGCACGCGGCGCCACATTTCACTCCCGCGCCATTCAGTTTTATAAAAAATAAACCTTGGCAAGCAGTTTCGCTATATTTTATGCAAAATATTTTTTCCAAAACCCACAGGCCTTCCGCTAATTATATTTTACCCAACGTTAATTAATTTTATAAAAAAACCTTGACAACTATTTTTTTTAATATTCTATATAAAATATTTCCGAAAAAATTATAAACACCTTCCGCACTAACAAAGCCGGCGCAAATCAATAATACTGCGGCTGATCTTCCCGCGAAGCAGCGCGTCAACATCCGTCCCAGATGGCGGCTTCTCCGATAAATCCTGCCTGACCGAAAAATGATACTCCCCATCCCGCTTCTCGTAAAGCGAACAATACACCGGATACTCCGCCCCCTCGCCGTGCATCACATTACTTAACGCCGTCACCTCCTCCGCCGTATCCACACCCACCGGATATGGAAAATTAATATTGTGAACCACATTATCCGCCGTCTTCACGACCTCTTCCGCATACCGTACCGTCCTCTCCGCCGCCACCGCTATACTCTCCATAAGACCTTTGTGGGCGAGAAAATCAATTTTTTTCTGAATATATTGCCCATTTTGCTCCGGTAAACTCTGGGAAACCGCTATGGACGGAATACCAAACGTCGCCCCCTCGATCGCCCCACCAACCGTGCCAGAACTGAAAATAACCGGAATGGATACGTTGATCCCCCAATTGATCCCGGAAATGACGAGGTCGGGACGCTTCCCCTCCAAAAGGTGGCAGAACGCTAAATTGACGCAGTCCAACGGCGTACCATTGATCGCCCAAGCCGTACAACCAAGCCCCACAAATGGCGAAACGGAAATACTACGGGTCAAGCCACACGCCCGCCCTACGCCACTCTGTTCCGTCGCCGGCGCAGCCACATAGACCTCCCATTTTTTCTCCACTAACGCCCGAACTAAACGCTGGAGCGCGTCGGAGTAGATGCCGTCGTCGTTTGTCAATAAAACTTTCACGGCCGCGATTCTATGGATGGTGTAAAGAAATGCAAGATCGGATTTATTTTAGGTTGAAGATTTTAAAATTTTAATAAAAGCGTCCTGGGGGATTGCGATTTTTCCGATTTGTTTCATCTTTTTTTTACCTTCCTTTTGCTTTTCGAGCAACTTGCGCTTGCGCGTAATGTCCCCGCCGTAGCACTTCGCCGTCACATCCTTCCGCAGCGCACTCAGCGTCTCCCGAGCAATAATCGTACTCCCAATGGCCGCCTGAATCGCTACCGCAAAAAGCTGTCGCGGTAAAATTTCTTTCAATTTTTGACACAACTCCCGCCCCTTGGTAACCGCCTTATCCCGGTGCACAATCGATGAAAATGCATCAATCGCTTCGCCGTTAACCAATAAATCCATTTTCACCAAATGCGACGTCCGATAGTCGGCCAATTCGTAGTCCAGCGAACCATAACCCTTCGTTATACTCTTCAGGCGGTCGTTGAAATCCACCAAAATTTCGTTCAGCGGCAACTCGCAACATAGCATCACCCGCTGCGCGTCCACCGTATCCGTCCGTAAACATGTCCCGCGTTTCTCGGAAATGAGCATCAACATATCGCCAATGGCGCCGTTAGGGATATGGATCATCGCGCGGATCATCGGCTCCTGGACGTAATCGATGGCGGAGGGGTCTGGCAGGTGGAGTGGGTTGTCGACCAGCAACTCCGCGCCATCGGTCTTCATCACCCGATAAACTACACTCGGATACGTCGAAATGACATCCAAATCGTACTCCCGCCGAATGCGCTCCTGCACAATTTCCATGTGCAGTAGCCCTAAAAATCCGCAGCGAAACCCAAATCCCAATGCCGTCGAATTTTCCGACTGATACACCAACGCCGAATCATTTAACTGTAAGCGCGCCAGCGCCGCCTTCAATTTCTCGTAATCGGATGTATCAATGGGATAAATGCCGCTAAAAACCATCGGGCGAACCTCCTTGTACCCCGCTAACATCTCCTTCGCCGGATCCGTAAAATGCGTGATCGTGTCGCCAATTTTGATCTCCGAAACATTCTTAATATTGGTGACGATAAACCCGACTTGCCCCGCCCCTAGCGCCCCCGTCGAAACCATCTGCGGAGAAAATATGCCCACGTCCTTAATCTGAATCCGCTGCCCCGTCCCCATGAGTAACATCTCATCGCCCGTCTCCACCGCCCCAGAAAATACCCGAATGTAACAAATAACCCCCTGATAGGCGTCGAAAACAGAGTCAAAAACAAGGCAGCGAGTCCAGGTATAATCCGCCCCACGCGGCCCAGGTATGCGCTCCACCACCGCTTCCAAAATCTCCCCAATCCCTAACCCCGATTTCGCACTCGCCCGTAACGCTTCCTCGCGCGGTATGGCTAAAATGTCCTCCAGCTGCCCCAAAACAATATCCGGCTGCGCACTCTGTAAATCAATCTTGTTTAAAACGGGAATAATGACCATTTTTTGCGCAATCGCTAGATGGGCATTGGCTACCGTCTGCGCCTCAATCCCCTGCGACGCATCAATCAATAGTAACGCCCCCTCACAAGCCGCAATACTCCGCGAAACTTCGTAGGAAAAATCAACGTGGCCAGGCGTATCAATCAAATTAAGCAAAAATTCCTCACCACCCAAACGCTTCCACCTCATCGAAACCGGATGACACTTGATCGTAATCCCACGCTCCCGCTCCAAATCCATCGAATCCAATAACTGATCCTGCATCTTCCGCTTCTGCACCGTGTGCGTAAATTCCAGTAAACGATCCGATAACGTCGTCTTGCCGTGGTCGATGTGCGCAATAATGCAAAAATTGCGAATCCTCTCCAGCTCCATAAAATAATCATTGATACTTCCCCTACCCTTTGCAACGCTAAAGGGAAGGAAAGTGTTTTTGTATTTTAAAAATATTTTCATTAAAAATGATCTAAAAAATTTGACACGGAGCACAAATTTCTAACACTGTCGTCATGGGTTTAATTTTTGAGTGGCTTATAGCGGTCATCGTTTTTCCGGTCAATATGCTTGTCATTATTCCGGCAATTGTTCTTTATTATACAGACTATACGTGGCACGCAAATAACGTCGGGTGGACGATCGTGGGCGTCGCTTTATTGCTGCTTGGATTGGTCTTCACCGCTTGGACGACGGGGCTTTTTGCCCGCAAAGGGAAAGGCACGGCTGCCCCATGGTGTCCTCCGAAAAATTTGATCGTCGAGGGGCCCTACGCCTACGTCCGAAATCCTATGATCATTAGTATGTTCGCTATGCAAAACGCCGAGTGC
>JAIROS010000004.1 GCA_031257405.1 Puniceicoccales bacterium
CCTCCCTAAGCTGGTTTTCAAACTCAATTGCCCCCTCTACGGTCGATTGCTTAGCAATCTCTTTTTCAAGCTTTATTTCTCTGGTACTAGGTTTAAGCTGTTCTGCTGCGTCCCTAAGAGCTTTTGCTTTTCCCTCAAGCTCTTTTGCTTTGTTGCCCTTAGAACCTTTTGCTTTTTTCTCAAGCTTTGCTGCTTCTTTCTCAAGCTTTTCTGTTTTTTCCTTCCTATCTGCTTGAAGCTCGTCTCTTTCATCTTTAAGCTCTTGTAGGCCTATTCCGAAAAATTCCCTTCCTTCTTTCGTACGTATTTCTTCTAAGCGTTCTTCGGTGTTCTTTTTGATTTCTTTTTGTACTTTTTTGAAGTCGAAGGCATGGCCAAGTTTCTTTGTGTTTTTGGCATGGTCAAGTTTCTTTTGTTTGCTGGCATAGCCAAATTTCTTTAGGTTGCTTGATTTACAATAACGCTTATAAGTCCCTGAATTTACGGATAATTTGCCATTATCCCGGCCCTCAATAGGGGCGAATGTTACTTTACACTTTAGGTCCCCTTGTAATTTTCTATGAAAAAACCCCTGTGTTCTTTCCAGCGTTATTATAACATTTTGATATTCACCTGTTTTTGAGTTTTTAACAGCTATTGTTTTTTCTCCGCAACCTCTCATTGAGGCTTTTGCTTGATTTATAATTTTACTTAAGTCGTCTGCATTTCGGAATTCACGAAGTCTTATATTTATATCTGACATGATTTATATAATAGTAAAAATTTAAAAAAAACAAAAATTTAAAATTTTTTAGAAGTATTTTAAAAACACAGTTAATCGAGGGGCATTTTTTCAATGAATATTTTTTTCATTCGGTGGATGCATTTTTGAGTTGATTTTTAATTTTATTTGCATTTTTGGCTTGATCTCCGCGGAAAAATTATAATAGAACAAACGCGTCGGGGTCGTAGCTCAGTTGGTAGAGCGCCACAATGGCATTGTGGAGGTCGTCGGTTCGAGACCGATCGGCTCCACCAAAATGTGCGGCGACGGCTCATTTTATACTTCCTCTGCCGACGATTTTACTTCCCATTTTTTCTGCGATGGTTAGTTATTTCCGGCAATGAATTTCGAGCGAATCGTCATAACCGGCGTGGGGTTAACGGCGCCCAATGCCAATCATTTGGCCGATTTCCGACGGTGCCTGCTCCAAAATGTGCCGCGCATTCAAGTAATCGACGTGCGCTATATGGGGAAGTTGCCCGCCGGCGTCTGCGATTTCGATCCCCTGCAGTACCAAAGTAAAAAGGAGTTGCGCAATTGTACCCGCGCCGGTTCCATCGGTATTTTTTGCGCCCAGGAAGCTTTGGCAGACGCTAAAATCCAGCTCGCCGATGTCGATACCGCCCGCGTCGGGGTCTACGTCGGCATCACGGAGCACGGCAATGTGGAGACGGAAAATGAGGTCCACAATCTTTTACAATTCGGTGGCGATGTAAAATTTTGGGCGCCCCATCATAACCCGCGGACGATTGCCAATAATCCGGCCGGCGAAATCAATTTAAAGCTGGGCATTCGCGGCCCGCACTACACCATCGGAGCGGCCTGTGCGGCTGGCAATGCCGGGATTATTCAGGCGGTACAGGTATTGCGTCTTGGGGAAATCGACTGGGCGCTTGCGGGTGGTGTGAGTGAAAGTATTCGTTCTTTTGGGATATTTGCTGGGTTTCGGAGTCAGGGGGCGTTAGGGCATGGCGACGATCCCAATGCCATTAGTCGGCCTTTTGATCGTGGGCGCAATGGGATTGTGGTGAGTGAGGGGGGCTGTTTATTTACGCTGGAGCGTTTGGGCGAAGCTCGGAGGCGGGGCGCAAAAATTTACGGAGAAATTGTGGGCTATGCGATGAATACGGACGCGACCGATGCTGTTTTACCCAACGCTGAGCGCCAAGCGCAGTGTATTTGGACGGCTTTGGAGCGGGCGAATTTACGGGCGGGGGATATCGACATTGTCAATACCCATGCGACGTCGACGCCTATGGGTGACGCGATTGAGTGTGAAGCGATTCGCGCTATTTTTGGGCATTCGGAAAATACGCATATTAACAACACGAAAAGTTTTATTGGCCACACTATGGGAGCTGCTGGGGCACTGGAATTGGCGGGCAACTTACCGGCATTCATTGACGGCTACGTCCACCCGACGATTAATATTAGCGACCTCGATCCGAAGTGCGCGCTCAATAATCTCGTCATCGGCAAAGCGAAACATATCGGCGAAGTGAAGACCATACTCAACACGTCCTTTGGGATGCTGGGAACCAATTCCGCTGTAATCGTAAAAAAACTAGAGACGTAGCCAGCCAATCTCTAAAATGTGTAATAAAATTTTTCACAGAATCAAACAATCCTGCGCCCAAAAAAATGGCCGATTTTGACAATTTCATGTTCATTAAAACACAACGTCATACGATTTCTTCTTCATGTCAAGCTTTTTTATTATTTTTGTGATAAAAAAAAATTTTGTAAATGTGAATTTTTCGCGCTTTATTATTTCCCGATAGCCTCGTCGTTTTTTACAAATTTTTTTCGTTATTATTGTCCGGCGGCTGCCATCCGCTCCCGATAAGCCGGTCGGCCGTGGATGTACTCAAAGCCCAACATGGAAAACATGAGCAGTAAAAAAGCGGCCACACCGACGACCACCGGCCCCCCATAAATCAAAAGAAAATAGCCGAAAATCGGCGCCAAAGCATCGCGAAATCCCATAACCGCCGCGTTCACACTCATGTACTCGCCGAGCTCGCGCTTGGGCGCAACGTTCGCTACCCAAAGACTCCAAAAAATAACACCGCCACTGCGACCAATCCCCAGTAAAATACTCGCCAAATAAATCATATTGATGTCGTCCGTCGCGAAAAATAACGGAATCCCAACCAAAAAACAAGCCGTCACACATTGGCGCATCGTCACAAGACTGACGCGATCGTAAAATTTCCCCCAAATCGGCCCACTGAGTACGCTCGCTAGCGGCTGAATGACGGCAAATATCGCTAAAATCGTCCCGTAAGAAATGTCAAGACCGCGCCTGTGCCCCGCCAAATACTCCACCCGCAACGGCAAAGTCATCTGATTGGCAATCGCTACAAAAGAGTAAAAAAGTAAAATTAAAGTAAAAAGCCGATCTTTGGCCAACAATTTAAAATTGTCCCAGAGCGGCGGATGGCGCTCCATAGCAGCTTTTCGGGCCGGAATCCTTAGAAAACATAGCGCGCAGCCCAACGCTAAAAAACTCGCTAAAAATGATAAATAGCAAAAATGATTCGGGTTTTTGTCCAGGAAATATCCCGCGAATTGCGAAAAAATAATCCCCCCAATCGGCATGCACGCCAACGCCACCCCAACCCGAAATCCACGCCCCCTGCGAGCGTAATTATCCGCATAAACATTGAGCATTAATGGGATTTGCTGCTTGTCGCAAACCCGCGCGATTACCACAAAAAAGAAAAATATCGCCCACGACGTCGCAAACGCCGCCCCTAAAAACGCTACCCCCATCAATGTAAAATAAAACGCCGAAACTTGCGTATTATTCCAGCGGGAACGGTTCGCCAACTGCTGCGTGAGTGGCGTAAAAATCATGCTAAAAAAACCAATGGAAGTCAAAATCACGCGGAAATACGCCGGTACGTCGAATATGCGGATCGCCATCAGGAGCAAAACCGTCCGAAATTCCTCGTCCAAAGCCCCCTGAAATAAATAGCGCGCACTGTCCCAAATCAGCGTCCTCCGCGCTACCCCACAACTGTAACCCGCCTCCCGAACACTTACCACATCCCCTAAATCGCCCGCCATTCCCTCCCTAACCGTATTGGGAGGGCATAAAATTTCACTTTGCTGTTGCATGTTTTGCATTTAAACCTTTCATTGGTTAAAAAAGATATTTAGTCAATAACAGATTGCGGCAGTCGGAGGAAGTGCTTTGGAAAAAAACGATATTAGGGAGCTCATTAATGAATTAATCGCCGTCATGGAGGGCGCGAATCTTTCGGAGATCGAGATTGCGGATGGTGCGATGAAGATTGTTTTGCGGAAGGGTGCGGTACCATTGCCGCCGGTGGTACCGGAGATGTATGCCGTTCAGCCGCGCGTATCTAATTTCCCGGTGCCGTCGGACGTGCCTGTACAAACGACGCCCTGTGACCATTTTCACGTGATTAAATCGCCGATGGTGGGGACTTTTTACGCGGCGCCGTCGCCGGAGAGCGACCCTTTTGTGCGCGTGGGTTTAGCGGTTGAGAAGGATCAGCCGATTTGTATTTTAGAGGCGATGAAGGTCATGAACGAGATCCAGAGCGACGTCGCGGGGGTGGTGCGCGAAATTTTAGTAAAAAACGGCCAGCCTGTGGAATTCGGGCAACCGCTATTTAAAGTGGAAATTTGTTAAATGTTTGACAAAATTTTGATTGCTAATCGCGGGGAAATCGCATTGCGGATTATGCGGACGTGCCGCGAATGGGGCGTAAAAACCCTCGCCGTCTACTCCGAGGCCGATGAGCAGTCGTTACACGTCCAGCTGGCCGATGAGGCGATTTGTATCGGTCGGGCGCCGGCGTCCGAAAGTTATTTGCGCGCCGATCGCATCTTCAGTGCGGCGGAACTCGGTAATGTGGACGCGATCCACCCGGGTTACGGATTTTTATCGGAAAATGCGACCTTTGCCGAACAGTGCGCCGATTGTAAAATTAATTTCATCGGCCCGCGCCCAGAAGTCATCCGCCAAATGGGCGATAAAGCGTGTGCCAAAGAGATGGCTAAAAAAGCGAAAGTCCCCATTATTCCCGGCAGCGAAGGCGTCGTCGAACACGAAAATGAGGGCCTAAAAGTGGCGGAAACCATCGGCTTTCCCGTTATTATTAAAGCCGTTGCTGGCGGCGGCGGGAAGGGTATGCGTTTGGTTTACAATTCGGTGTCGTTTAGCAAGGAATTTAATGTCGCGCGCGCCGAAGCGGAAAAAAATTTTGGCAACGGAGCGGTCTACATCGAGAAATTCGTCGAAGAACCGCGCCACATCGAAATCCAAATTATCGCCGATAAACACGGTAAAATACTGCACCTGGGCGAACGCGATTGCTCGGTCCAGCGGCGCTACCAGAAGGTCATCGAAGAAGCTCCATCGGGGTTTTTGGACCCCAGTTTGCGCACTAAAATGGGCGACGCCGCCGTGCGACTCGCTAAACGCTGCGGCTACGAAAATGCGGGGACCGTTGAATTTTTAGTCGATAAAAATGGCGATTTTTACTTCATGGAAATGAATACGCGGATCCAGGTTGAACACGGCGTCACCGAAGAAGCAACGGGTATCGATCTCGTCGACCTGCAATTGCGTATCGCCGCCGGAGAAAAAATTCCGTTCGATCAAAAACATGTGAAATTTACAAAACATGCCATCGAATGCCGTATCAATGCCGAAGATCCAGACCATAATTTTACCCCGTGCCCAGGCGAAATTATCCTCTATTACCCACCAGGCGGTAACGGTATTCGCGTGGATAGTCACGCCTACGGCGGCTATAAAATTCCCCAATATTACGATAGTATGATCGCTAAATTAATCGCAACGGGTACTACCCGAGACGTCGCCATGAATCGTATGAACCGCGCCCTCGGAGAATATATTATCCGTGGCGTCTCCACCACTATCCCCTTTACTAAAGCAATTATGTCAGATCTCGACTTCCGCGCCGGTAAAATAACAACGAAATTTGTCGAGGAATTTATGAAACGTAACGGCCGCAGCTGAATCCCTCAAAATGGGGATTGATTTTTGGCAATTTTGGTATTTTTTGTTCTTTTGGAGCTTCTGGGGCTTTTACCTCTGGCTCGGAGAGGGGCTCCAGGGCGTTAGGCGAGGAATCCATCGCGGGACGTGGCGTTTGTATTCCAAATAGGATTGCCCAAAGCGCTTCTCTAAATCTTTCTCTTCAAAAAATGGAAGATAGATCAATTTTCCCAGTAAAAATAGGATAAATAGCCCGAAGAGCGCCAAAGAATTCAGAAGGAGGCACTCGGCGTTTTGCATA
>JAIROS010000023.1 GCA_031257405.1 Puniceicoccales bacterium
CTCCTCTCCCAAATCAACCAAGCCCTCCATGACGCAAATACTCAAATTACCCGCAATATCAAAGCTTAGGCTTCCTTCTTTTCTTTTTTCTTTCTTGAAAAAATTTTAGCCCTTGTCAATTGTTTTTTTGTGTAATGCCCGGATTCTTTTTTCTCTAATTTCTTTTGTAAAATTTCTTTTGCTTTTTTTTTAATATTTTAATATCATTTTCGCCACTTCGGGCCTGTACGAATATTTTTGTGCTTGACTTTTATATTTTATAAATTTATCCCCCGCTTTGGAAATGTTCGAAGACTATTTTTTTTAATTGCTCTTTGTAAATAAAAAATAAACTTGGATTAATTTTTTACAATTCCAGTTTACTCCTGCTGCAAAAGCTCTTGGATGTGGTCGAGAAAATATTCAGTCCCCAGTTGCTTCGATTTCAGCGAATCAATAATCTCGCTAAACAAAGAAGACTTCTTCTCCTGCAGACGTTGGATGCCCGATTCAATGGAATTTTGCGTAATAAATCGGTAAATGGTGACCTTTTTATCCTGACCAATGCGGTGTACGCGGTCCATCGCCTGCTTCTCAATCGAAGGGTTCCACCAGGGATCCATAAGAAATACCGTATCAGCCGCCGTCAACGTAATCCCAATCCCCCCCGCCTTCAAAGAAACCAGTATAATGGCGCTATTGGGATTTGTTTGAAAATTGTCAACCACCACATTGCGGTGCTTCGTCGAACCAATAATCTCAAACAGATCGGCGGCCGGAAAATACTCCCGCAACATGGATTTAATGCGCTGTAAAAATGTAACAAACTGACTGAAAATAACAATTTTTTTCTTAGGCACGGAAAATTCACGGCCCAGTATATTTTGTAGGGAAGCGAGTTTGCAACTGTCCTCAAAAAGAGCCTCCACATTCGGAATAATCCCCGGATCGCAGGCCACTTGGCGCAGGCGCGTCAGGGCCGATAAAATGCCGAAGCGATGGTTTTTCAAATCAAATTGGTGTCTATCGTTACAGTAGCGTTTGAGGGTAGTATTGATGAAATTTTTATAGAGCGACTGTTGGAGTTGGGTCATTTCGCAGGGAACGTTGACTTCCATTTTTTGGGGCAATTCGCTGGCGACGGTTTCCTTTGTTCGCCGCAGCATAAAAGGTGCGATTTGTTTTTTAATTTTACTGCCAATGTCTTCGGATTTACACAGTTCGATGAACTGATTTTTCTCCCCCAGTAATCCCGGCATGAGGAAACGAAAGATACTCCACAGGTCGACCAGATTATTTTCGATCGGCGTACCACTGAGTGCCAGGCGCCATTTTGAACGGATAGCGGTACAGGCGTAAAAGATTTTAGTGGTTGGATTTTTAATGAATTGTGCTTCGTCGAGGACAGCCAATTGGAAATTTTTTTTAGCGATTTCGGATTTATGGCGGCGGAGCTGGGTATAGCTGATGACCCAGACGTGGACATCCGGTTCATTGAGGTCCGATTCCGAAGAAAAAATATTGACTCTAAGTTTTGGGAAGAATTTTTGGGCTTCATTTTGCCAGACGTGGACGACGCTCGCCGGGCAAACTACAATCGTTTGCTCATCGGGATCGATTTTTGAAATAAATGTTAAAACTTGCAACGTTTTCCCCAAACCCATATCGTCGGCGATTAAACCGTGGAATCCGTGGCGCAGGATGTGGTTAATCCAGAGGACGCCTTCGCGCTGGTAAGAGCGCAATATTTTGGGTAGAATAAAAGGTTTTTCGGGTTTCGACGCGAAGGATTGTTGCCACTCGAGGACCTCCGGACTGCTTTTGTAAGGGATATCCGATAGGCTGAAAATCGAATACATCATATAGCGGGGGATTTCGCTGTGGAAGCGGTTAAGGATGGCGTGTTGGGAGCGGGTAATGGTGATAGTTTTTTTACTCATGCGCACGGCCCCAAACCCTTCGATAAACAGGGGGCTGCCGTCGCCTTTGAGCATTTTTTTAGTGAAGTGCTGCGGGACGACGTAATCATCGCTACTCAATTGCAGCGACAGGTCGAGACTATCGTCGCGGTTTTCACTTTTATGGGCGGCGAAAGCGGCACGGATTTCCTTAGGACCCTCGCCGAGTTTTTGGACATTGCTATCCAATTGGATGGCAAAGCGTTCGCGCCAATGGGGGAGTGTATATTTACAAAAGTCGATGGCGAAGGCGATATTGGCGATGCGGTATTCTTTACTTTGTTTATACAACGAAAATCCGGCTTTGCGGGCGAGGTGGATCAATTTAATGACGCAATCGCGATCCTGTTGGGCGGTGGTATTTTTATAGCGGGAGAGGTTATCGGGGAAAACGAGCTTATTATTGCTAATCCAGTAAGCTTTGAAGCACAGGCTTTGGCCGGACATGTAAAAGGACAGTTTAAGGGGTTTATTGTTGAGTTTACTGGCGGTGTCGACGTTTTCATTTTTCGAAGCATTTTTCAGGGTAATATCGCTATCGTCGGTGGGGGAGAAGAGGGCGTCTTGTTTATCGAGGATAGCTTCGTCCATGGCGATGAGGGCACCGATGGCGGCATCATTTTTATTGAGGATGGAGGATCGTGCGGATAGCTGGCCATTTTCGAGGTCAATGATGGCGAAGAATTGTGATTTATTTTCGCCGAGGTAGCGCACGATGACATCGTCGGGACGGATTTCGATTTCTTTGACGGCATATTTTTCGAGGAAGTGGACACCTTTTCTGATTTCGTCACTCGAAAAGGATTTTTGCCAATCATTTTGCGCGAAAATTTCCATCCAATTCTCGAGCGATTGCCGCTTAAACGTCACTGCTGGGGCGCGATTATGCATGGTTATCTTAAATTCTGAAAAAAAAGGATAAAAATGTCAAGTATTTTTTTGGATTAATATTTTTCATTGCTTTTTTTGAAATAAATATTTTCGCTTCAGAGTAATATTTATTGTCGGAGGAGAGCAAGTTGAGTCGGAAAATGATAATTTTGGAAGGAGGCTTGAATTTTATAATTATTTTGTTTTGAGGAAAGAAATGAAAATGTTAGATATTTCCCGAAATTTATATTTTTTTGTTGCTTTTTCTGAAAAAAATATTTTCGCTTCAGAGTAATATTTATTATCGGAGGAGAGCAAGTTGCGTCGGAGAATAATAATTTTGGAAGGAGGCTTGAGTTTTTATGAAAATGCCTATGAAAAAGAAAATTAATGCCCATCATCAAACGAGAGTGCATAGAACATATTAGGGAGACGGCCGATCTCTACGACATCGTTTCCGGCTACGTGCAATTGCGGCGTTCGGGCGGCAACTGGAAGGGCTTGAGCCCCTTTACGGTCGAAAAAACACCCTCGTTTTTCGTACTCCCAGAAAAAAAATTCTTCAAATGCTTCAGCACCGGTTACGCAGGCGATATTTTCCGTTTTTTGGAGTTGAAGGAGAATTTGTCTTTTATTGAAGCGGTGGAATGGTTGGCGAAACATTACGGCATCAATCTGGAGTACGCGGAGAATAAATATGCCAAAAGTTACTCCAAAAATGAATTACTGGAGATCCACGAAGACGCCGCCGCCTATTACCAGCGAAAATTCCGTGAAAATCCGGACGTTCAGCGCTATTGGACGGAGACGCGTCGATTTTCCCCCGAAGCGGCGGAGCGTTACGGCATCGGTTGGGCGCCCAATTTCGACCGCGGATTACTGGCATTATTGCGCCGGAAAACCTATACGTTGGAAGCATTGCAACAGTGTGGATTATTGCTATGGAACGAGAATGATCCCCAAAATTTCCGATTGCGTTTTACGGGCCGTCTCATGATCCCGATCTACGACGTACAAAATCGCGTCGTTGCTTTTGCGGGGCGCATTATCGAGCAGTCCGGCGACTTTTCCAAGTATATTAACTCCCCCGAAACCCCTATTTTCAGCAAAGGGAGCATGTTATATGGGCTTCACCACGCGCGGAAGTTTGTTACGGATCATTTTACCGTTGTGGAGGGTCCGTTGGATGCGATACGTTGTTGGGAGAGTGGGATTCACGAAGCCATAGCGCCGCAGGGGACGGGGATTACGGAGATACAGATGCATTTACTTCGGCGTTACGTATCCAAGTTACTTTGTTTGACGGACGGCGATGGAGCGGGTCAGAAGTGTGCGCTACGAGTTGTCGAATTATCTTTCAAAGCGGGTTTAGAGAGTCGGATCATAGCGCTCGGTGCGGGCGACGACCCCGATTCTTTACTATTGCGCGACGGCAGGATGGGTTTTGATTGTTTGCGGGAGGAGGCGATGATTCCTTTTCTCGCCCGAGTGCTTTTACCGCGGGGGGATGCGTCGACGGCCGTCGAGAGGGAACATTTTTTAAAAAAAGTTTACGAAATGATCCGCACCGCCGATTCGGAAGTCACCCAAAGCGCCTATTTGGACGAGTTGGCGCTCCATTTGAATCTCGATCGCCGGGCCATAGGGAATGATTTTCGCAATTTTTGTGGGGATATGCGATTGGCTATGGCAGTTGGGGGAGTGCGGCAGGCGGCTTTTCTGGGCGAAACGAAGGTCAAAGGGAAGTTGCACACGGCGGAGTACGATCTCCTATCGCTGGTACTCCATTACGGTCATTTTGGGCAGAAAATTGCTTACATTGTCGACGACGAGTGGCTCAGCGGCGAGCACGGAAATTTGTTGCAAAAGGTACTCAACGAGGTCCGCGAAGACATGTGGGAGGGGCCGCGGGAGAATAGTCCCGTTTTTTCGGAGTCGGAATTGAACGAGTTATTCTCCATTTTAGCCGAGAATAGCGACGTCGAAGATCCCCCCGAAGCCGTAAATGCCTGTATCCGTTCGTTGTACACGGCCTTTGTCAAGCAAAAACTCGCTTCCATTGACCAAAAAATATCCCAACAAAGAAAATTTACGAAAGATAAAAATTTGCTTGACAACGTCGATTTCTTTAAGAATCTTCAGACGGAAAAATTACGCCTACGTCAATTGTTAATTTCCTGTCCGAAAATTGAGGGGGGTGAAATGAATTTAGAGTATGGAGAATACAAAGGTAACGAATGATACCAATGCCGGTGGTGTCAACGAGCGCATGAAGGAGTTAATTCGTTTTGCTCGTGGTAAGGGGTATTTGACGCTGCATGATATTAGCGAGCATCTTCCCGAGAGCATAGAGAATCCCGAGGATATCGAGAACGTCATGAATATTCTTGACAATCTCGAAATTGAGATTATTGACAGTGAGGAGTCGGAGATTGAGAAAAAGCGGTCCGTGGCTGAAGCGGCGATGGATAATCCTTCGGAGAACGTCGCCGAAGATCCGGTGCGCATGTATTTACGGCAGATGGGGCAAGTCCCTTTACTGACGCGGGAGCAGGAGATCGCGATTTCGAAGCGCATAGAAAAAGCGGAGTTGCAAGCCCAAGATGAGTTATTTTCGATCCATTTGACGGCACCTTTCCAGATCAATCTCGCGGAACGTTTGCTCAACAGGGAGGAGCGTTTTGATCGCATTGTATTGGACAAGAAGATTGAGAGTCGCGAGGTCTATTACCGCATTTTGGATCGATCGATTCAGGAGAGTAAATTATTATTGGAGAAAATCCAGGAGGTTTGGGATCATTTACAGAAGTCGACGGACGAGAAGGAGGAGAAGCGGACGGCCATTCGTCTGCGGCAGTTTCAATCCCAACTCAAAACGGTCATGAAGCGATTTTGTTTCAAGATGAAAATTTTTGAAGATTTTTTACAAAAATTGCGGCCGGATTTGAAGCAAATTGAGCAATTGCTGCACGAGATTGCGAAGGCTAGGATGATCGCGGAGCGCAAGAAAATCGATATAGGGCCTCAGTTGGAACGCATTCGTCGGGCGCTGATGAAGTTAGAGGAGAAGTACAATGTGGATCCGGAGCGTCTGCTGGAGATTGTAAAAAATTTTCGCGAATCCATGAAGGAGGCGCATCGGGCTAAGCAGGAGATGGTCTCGGCGAATTTGCGGCTGGTGATCAGCATTGCCAAAAAATATACGAATCGGGGGCTAACGTTTTTGGATTTGATTCAGGAGGGGAACATGGGATTAATGAAGGCGGTTGAGAAGTTTGAGCACCGCCGCGGCTATAAATTTTCGACCTACGCCACCTGGTGGATCCGCCAAGCCATTACGCGTTCCATAGCCGACCAAGCGCGGACGATTCGCATTCCGGTGCATATGATTGAGATACTGAACCGGGTCATGCAGATTCAGCGTCAATTGCAGCAGGAACTTGGCCACGAAGCGACGGCGGAGGAGGTATCCAAGGAAATGGATTTGCCATTGGATCGGGTAAAGGCCATTATGAAGATGGCGCAGCAACCGATTTCGCTACAGAGTCCGGTGGGGGACAATGAGGATTCTAGTTTTGGGGATTTCATCGAGGACAAGTCTGCGGAAAACCCTTACGACATGACGGCCTACAGTTTATTACGGGAGAAGATTGACGATGTTTTGGTGAGTTTAAGCACTCGGGAGAAGGAGGTATTGATGTTACGTTTTGGGTTAAGGGACGGGTATAGTCGGACGTTGGAGGAGGTGGGGCAGATGTTCAGAGTCACGCGGGAGCGCATTCGTCAGATTGAGGCGAAAGCTTTGCGGAAGATGCGTCATCCGACGCGCATAAGGCAACTATATGGATTTTTTGAGGGGGAGTTTACGACGGACGGCCCTGGTTTTGAGGATTTTATTCAGCAGCCGGCCTGATAAATTTTGTGGGTGTCGGTGATATTTTTAGGTAATGGGGCGGTTATATAGATTTTTTGAGAAAAAATTTACAATGAATGGTTTTGATTTTAAAGACTTTATTTAGTGGCCGGCTTGATAAGTTTTTGGGAATGTCGGCGATATTTTTAGATGTTTTGCGGGCATTTATTTTTTAGAAATTAGTTTTGCATTCCGAAGATTTTTCGCGAGATTTTATGTTGCGATGAAAGTAAGTCTGAGTTGGTTGAAGCGTTTTATTGACCTGGATGACGCGCCGGAAAATATTGCCGAAACTTTTGTTAAATTGGGTTTTGAGGTTGAATCGGTTATTTCGGCGGGCTTTGCGGAAAATGATGCCGTTGTAGTGGGTAGAATTTTGAGTTTTGAACAGCATCCCCAGGCGGATCGGCTCAATATTTGTCGGGTCGATATCGGCGCTGGGCAACCGCTCCAGATTGTCTGTGGCGCAACTAATTTTAGGCAAAATGACTGCGTGCCGGTAGCGCTCCCGGGGGCGGTGTTACCGGGAAATGTAAGGATAAAAAAATCGAAATTGCGCGGCGTTGAGTCCGAGGGAATGATGTGCAGCGGCGGTGAATTGGGGTTGAATGCGGAGCATTCTGGACTGTTAATTTTGGGGCAGAACTATGCGTTGGGAACGAAAATCCATGAAATTTTCCCCGCGGGAGATGTCATTTTCGAGCTAGAACTCACGGCCAATCGCGGCGATGCGCTGTCCCACTATGGCGTGGCTCGCGAATTAGCTGCCTGGTACAATATGCCGCTAAAACCCATCGAAATTCCCCGGTCGGAACGGGATTACCCGGCCCAGGAAAGCGCCCCCCTCGCCATCGAAGTCCTTGGGTCGGATTGTGAATTATATGCGACAATTGTGTTAAAAAATGTAAAAATTTGCGAAAGCGTCCCGTGGATTCGCCGCGATTTGGAAGCGGTAGGCATTGCGGTCATCAATAGTGTTGTCGACGTGACGAATTGGGTGATGATGGCGTACGGGCAGCCGCTCCACGCCTTTGATCGCTCGAAAGTCGGGAGGAAAATTGTGGTCCGCGGGGCATTTGCTGGGGAAAAAATAGCGACATTGGACGGCAAGGAGCATGAGCTTACACCGGCGATGCTTGTAATTGCCGACGAAAATCGCCCACTAGCCGTTGCGGGGGTTATAGGCGGAACGTTCGCGAAGATAGGGGCGGAAACGGAGGAAATTATTTTGGAGGGGGCTTGTTTTTCGGCGGACAGCGTACGTAAAACGGCTCGGTCTTTGGCGATCAGTACGGACAGTTCTTACCGCTATGCGCGCCACGTGGATGCGGCCCAAACGGAGCATTTTCTTCGGATAGCTGCCCAAATGCTAGTGGATTTGTACGGTGCGGCATTCGTTTCACCGCTGATCAAAATTCCCCAAAATATCGATTTTCCGCCAAAAAAAATTGAATTGAAGCCGGATTTTGTCCGTAAAATTTTTGGATTTTTTATTGACAACGACGCCATTTTTGACCTACTAACGCGCCTGCAATACGTAGTGCACCGCGGGGATGGCGAGACTTGGGTGGTGGAATCGCCTTCCTATCGTTGGGAAGTGACGCGGCCCATTGACTTAGTCGAGGAGTGTTTGCGGGTTTACGGCGTCGGCAACATTCCCGATGGGGGTGCCGCCCTAAAAATCGCCGCGGGGGAGTCCGTTAGCAGTGCGCCAAAGGCGAAGCGCATCATTCAATTTTTATCGGACAACGGTTTTGTCGAGTGCTATAATTATTCTCTTATGGGGGAGGCGGAAAGTGCTTTAGCCGTAGCCAATCCGCTGGTCAAAAATCAGAGTCACATGCGCGTTTCGCTGCTCCCCGGGCTGGTCGAGGCTTTCCGATACAATTTACAAAATGGTAATAAATATGCGAAATTTTTTGAATTGGGCCATGTTACTCGGAGAATTGGGGAGGATTTTGAGGAATTAATTTCCGTTGCATTTTTAATTCCGGCCGAATCTTTTGGGGGGCATTGGGACGCCTTTATTCGGCCGACGTTTTATGGGGCTAAGCGTTTGGCGCGGCAGATTTGGGCGATGGTGACGGACAGGGCATTTGGGCCCGTCGAAATGTTACGGGATCCGCCATTTGAGCCGCAATATTCCGCTAAAATTGGTGATCTGGAAGCGCAATCGATTCTCGCCCACGTGGGGTATTTGGATGTGTCCGGCGCAAAGGAATTCCAAATGCCGCTCATTATGGGTGAAATTTTTGTAAAAATTCCGCTTTTTGAAACCCCCAATGGCCCCAAAAAATACCAGTCCTTTTCCTGCTACCCGGCGGCCAAACGGGATATCGCTTTAATTGTGGACCGCGATTATCCGGCGCAGCGGGTGATCGACGAAGTCCAGGACATGGTGGAAACCGCCGCTAAAGGCATTTTTACGGCCGTCGAAATCGGTATTTTTGACATCTATCGCGGACAAAATTTACCGGAACAAAGGAAGAGTTTGGGTTTAAATTTATCCTTTAAAAATGATAAAAAAACGCCTTCCGACGGGGAAATTGACCGAGTTTTTGAAGAATTGGTAACGGCGATTAGGCGGCGTTCGGATTTTGAATTGCGGGGGTAAAATTTAGCGGAGGCAAAACGTATGGCGGCGATGATTTTTTCGATTGCGAATCAGAAAGGTGGGGTAGGGAAGACGACGACGGCCATCAATTTATCGGTTTCTTTGGCGCGTAAGGGTATTGCGACGCTCCTCATCGACCTGGATCCCCAGGGAAATACGACGAGTGGCCTTGGGCTTAGGAAGGAAAGTGGCGGGAGTTTGTACGATGTTTTACACGGCGAAGCGGATGCCGTCGACCGCGTCAAGGAAACGGCGCAGAAAAATCTCAGTATTATTCCCGCGGAAGTGGATCTTGTGGCCATTGAAGTCGAGCTCAGCCAGAAGGGAGATTATCTCATGCGGCTACGCCAATGCCTTGCGCCGATTAAAAAAACGGATCGTTTTCGGGCGATTATTTTGGATTGTCCCCCTGCTTTGGGGTTGATTTCGATGAATAGTTTAGCGTGTGCGGACAAATTGATTGTGGCGTTGCAGTGTGAGTATTTAGCGTTGGAGGGGCTGAGTCAGATTTTGGCTGTAGTGGAGGATTTACGTGGGCGTGGGATTAATCCGTCTCTAGAGATTGGGGGGATTTTGATGACGATGTTTGATATTCGCACGAATTTATCGCGGCAGATTGTGGAGGACGTGCAGAGGCATTTTCCCCAGCTAGCTTTTTCGACCGTAATTCCCCGTTCCGTGCGCCTGAGTGAAGCGCCGAGTTTTGGGCAATCCATTTTTGACTACGATAAGATGAGCAGCGGTGCCAAGGCTTACGAGCGTCTCGGCGAAGAGGTGATTCGGCGTTTTGGTTTGGATCGCTAATTATTTTTTAATAATTTTTTCAGCCGTAATTCCCCGTTCCGTACGTTTTTTAGATCGTCAATTATTTTTACATTATTTTTATTTACAGGGCAAAAAGGCGGCTGATATCTTCCTGGGCGAGGCATTTGACGTGGCCGACACTCAGATTTTTGAGTTTAAGTTGGCCAATTTGCACGCGTTTGAGGCGATGGACGTGGCAATCGCAGGCGTCGATCATGCGGCGGATTTCACGTTTCCGGCCCTGTTTCAGGTGGATTTCCAGGGTTTGGCGGCTATTTCTGCTGGGCAATTCGAGGACTTTTTCCGCCCTTAAAACCTCCCTTTGATCTTCGATGCCCCGGAGTAGCTGTATTTTCTGTTCGGAAGCGATGGGATGGGAAAGGGTAACGTGGTAAATTTTCGTAATATTGGAGCTCGGATGGGTCAATTTATGAGCAAAATCGCCGTCGTTAGTGAGGATGAGCATGCCCTGACTATCTTTATCGAGCCGGCCGCAATAGAGAAAGCGTTCTTTGGCGAAAGCGTCGGGAATGAAATCGAAGACCGTTTTTTCCGGAGCACATTTAGTGGGGTGCGTGCAGATAACGCCCCGCGGTTTATTGAGCATGAGGACGATGGGTTGTTTAGGTGGAGTATAATGGATACGGACGGTATCCACTTTGACGATATCCCGCGCCGCATCAATGATTTGGCCGATTGCAGCCGTTTGGGCATTAACGGTGACGCGCGATTCGAGGATGAGCGTTTCCGCTTTGCGCCGGGAGCAGTAACCGCATTGGGATAAAAATTTTTGGATTCTCAGTACCATGACGCTATTTGTTCAAGGTATTTTTGTTGGGCAAGTCAAATATTTCGACAATTTTTTGGCGAGATTTTTTTCCGGCGATGATTTGGATAGAATTTTTAGGGACTTTGAGATGTTTAGCGAGCAATTGGACGAGTGCCCCATTAGCTTTACCGTCTTCGGGCGGGGCCTGGATTTTTATTTTCCATTCGTCGCCGTCCTGGGAGATAATTTCCGACTTTGGAGCGTTGGGGATAACTCTAATGCGAAGGCGCATGGGATTTATATTTATTAGTTATTAGTTTTTTTGGAAAATAATTTCTGATTTCGGAGCGTTGGGGATAATTCTAATGCGAAGGCACATGGGATTTATATTTATTAGTTATTGGTTATTTTGGAAAATAATTTCTGACTTTGGAGCGTTGGGATAATTCTAATGCGGAGGCGCATGGCAGTTGCCGCGGATTTTGGTGTAGGACGCATGAAAATTTATGTTGCGGATTTCTTTTTTTTCAATGTAAAAATCGCCACCGATGAAGGGTATTGATAGTTTTTGGGAAAAGGAAAATTTTGGAAAATTGTTTATTCGGCTATTTTTGGGATTATTTTTTGTAGCATCCGGCGTCCGATATTTTTCGGGAGGAATTGCGGCGTTACAGGTTTTGGGCGCCATTTTTAGCGCGATTGGCATTACATTTTGGCCGGTTATTCTTGGAATTGTTTCGGCGGTTATTTTGGTTTTATCGGGGATGTGTTTTTTGATTGGTTTTTTTTATCGCCTCAATTGTGGGTTATTATTGGTGATATTTTTTTTGAAGGCGTTGGGGAATGGGCATGGTCTGGGAAATTTTTTTGATGCGGAATTTTTACTCAATATTTTAATTGCGTTACTATTATTTGCCTTTCTTTTTATGGGTGCTGGGCGTTTTAGTTCCGACGGGAAGTAATTTTTTCTGGACACGGGGTGTTTTAATTTCCCCAATTTAAACGGGGAGTAGCCGCGTGTCGGTCGACTCGGGGCCGCTACCCATTTTATCCAACATTTCAATTATATTATTTTTATTTACTTTTTTTATAAATACTGGACGTTCTAATTTCTTCAATTTAAACAGGGAGTAGCTGCGCGTCGGTCGATTCGGGGCCGCTACCCATTTTACCCAACATTCCAATTATATTATTCTTATTTGCTTTTTTTATAAATACTGGACGTTTTAATTTCTTTAGTTCCGATGGGAAGTAATTTTTTCCGGGCACGGAGTGTTTTAATTTTTTTAGTCTCGAGGGGAAATAGTCCCGCATTGGTCGATTCGGAGCCACTACCCATTTTATCCAACATTTCAATTATATTATTTTTATTTGTTTTTTTTATAAAAACTGGGTATTTTAATTTCTTTAGTTCCGATGGGAGGTAATTTTTTCCGGATACGGGGTGTTTTAATTCTGTTCGGGAGTAGTTTTGCCCAAACCGTTCCAAAGCGATTGCTCATCGATGGCCAGCCGGCGTTGCCTGAAATAATCCCGTTCCGCATCCCGCCTGCCTAAAATTTTACTAATATCAAAAAAACTTACATAAATTATAACCCCTAAAATCAACACCATAAATGCCAGCTGCGTGTGCATAAGCATTTTCGCGGCGACCTTCCTCCGAAATATTTTTTCCAATAGCGCCAAAACAATAATCCCGCCGTCGAGAATGGGTAACGGCAACAAATTAATGATGGCCAAATTGACATTCAATACCATGACAAACCACAAAAGTAATCGCAGATCGCGGGCAGCAAAGGTGTGGAGCGTATCTAAAATCGCGGGCGGCCCGGAGAGGTTTTTTAAATGAATATCCGACGAAGGCGAAATGAGACTCCCGAGCGTCCCAAAAGTGATCTGAGCGGTTTCTTTGATCCATTGGAAAGGATTTTTATGGACCAAAATATAACTCCCACAAAGCTCAATCCCGATGCTGTAACGCGATTCGGCGGGTATTAATTCGATTTTTTCGATGGGCAAAAAGAACTCTCGGCTGTGGACGGTCACCGCCGGAAATGAACCAATTGCTCTCTGAAATGCTGAAAAACTTTCGGCGATGTTGCGGGTAGGGCGCCCTTGGATGCGCGTGATTCTGTCCCCAATCGCCCACTCCGGAAAGGGCTCTCGGAATTCCGGCGCCAGCGATAGGAGTTGCAACGTGCAGCTGTCGGTGTAGGGGTCACGTATGAAATTTTTGTCAAAAAAATCCGGAAAAACTTCGCAAGTCCCATAGGCCGTAGCCATTTTTAGACGGGGGCGTGTCCGGAAAAGTCGCTCCCGACGGACGGAAATATTAACTGTTTTTTCACCGCGTTCGACCGTTAATTGTAAATCATCTTCACGCTCCAAAGCGTCGTTGAATTGGGAATGGGAAAATAATTTTTCGCCATTGACGGAAATTATTTTATCGCCCTCTTGTAAGCCCGCGCGCTGGGCCGGCGTATTTTTGTAAATTTTTGCGACGCAAAGTTCCTGGAATGTTTCGATACCGATGATGCGAAAAGATTCTTTGGCGTGCGGATTTTGTTCGAAGAGGATGGGTCGGACCGTGAAATTCTGCCGTTGGCCGTCGCGCAGAACGGTGATCGTCGAAAGGGGGCCTCCTTGGTCGCGATTTTTACCCAGGGCAATGGCGTGCGTGATATCCAAGAGATTACGGGTCGCGCAACCGTCGATGGCAACAATTTGATCCCCGATGCGTAAGCCAGCTTCCCTCGCCGGACTGGGAATTTTTTCGCCACTGGGTAACGTAATTTCCGCACTCACATAGCCAATAATATTATTCATGCTACTCTGGGGCTGCTCCATTCCCGTGCACCAAAGAATCGTCCCTAAAATAAATGCGAATATAATGTTAAAAATAACCCCCATGGCCGCAACAATAACGGTATCGGCGCAGGAAATGGGCGGCATATCTTTAGGGATTTCGTACTGCCCTTCGAGTTCTTTGACGCTCATGAGTTGGGGGATGGCGACGTAGCCCCCCAAAGGCAGCAGGGCAATGCAAAATTCCGTTCCCTTGATATTTTTCGCAAATAATTTCGGACCAAAACCAATCGAAAATCGCGGCACAAATAATTTTCTCCTTTTCGCGGCGATAAAATGGCCGAGCTCGTGGACAAAAATAGAGCCGCCAAAAAAAATGATCATCCAAAAAATAGATGCCAAATCTAGCGACAATAACCGGGAATAAAGGGATTGCAGTAATTCCATGGAACGCGGATTTAAGGCTAAGGAACAATGCGAAGGACCGCAACCAATAAATGAGAAAGGGCGAATAAAAATTTTAAATGCAAACCCCACATGCCTCCACATTGGCTTTATTCCTAATGTTTTGGAATGGAAATTATTTTTCGGGGCAGCTAGCAACCGATAAATATAAATCCCATGCTTGCCGCGATCGGAGTATTTTTAATTGCGTTTGTCAATCTTTTTTTTCACTTTGCAGGAAATATAAATAATCGTAGAGATAAATCGCTTAATTGTCAAATTTTATTTAAAAAAATATTAAAGATTGCAAAAATGGGGCTATACTATGCTCCGTTATGACAGCAAAAAATAAGATTCGTTTAGTAGTGGCGGCAAGTTACGGCAGTGCGTTATTTTACAATTCTGCCTTTGCTGCTTGTGAAAAACCTTCAATTCCACGTTCCCACAGTTCCGATTTGGATTTTGGAAAGGTGTATAAAGGGGACTCCGAAGGGTCCGAAGAGCTCGAAAGATTCAGGATTGTACAGAGAGAAAAGGGAAAGAGGCGTAAAGGGGACTCCCCAAAGTCCGAAAGACTCAGTTTTGTACAACGTCCGCCATCTCGACAATATCCGCAGTCTCATCAGTGTTCTTCGCCCGTTTCGGAGTCCGATGGAGGAGAAGAGTTTTCCGATGACTCCCATGGAGGAATGAGTCCGGAAGAATTCGGATGCGGGACGAAACGCCCCTATAGAGTAGTTGTGAGTGGGACGCGTGTCCCTATGCATAGAAGGCGGGTTGATGGGAGGCGGCAGGATTCGGCTCCGCCAGAACTCGCTCTGCCAGACGAGCATGTCGAAAAAAAGAGCCATAGAAGACGCCATAGAAAACAGCAGGATTCGGCTCCGCCAGAACTCGCCCTGACGAGCGGAGGCATAGAACCATTTCCACTGATGTTACAAGAGAGGCGTCCGGTTCTCTTACCTCGGATTTCTACGGATCATGTTTCCGATCGAAGGCCTACGATGACCGATTTTTTATCCGAAAGAGGAGATCACAGGATGAGCGCTGAAGATCAGGAGCAAAATCTAGCGCAGACGATAAAAGAATTCATTGTGAGGTATACGCGGGAAGCGGTGCCGGAATTTGTTACATTTATTGTAGATGGCTTTGAAAGAGCACAACGCAAAAGTGATCAAGAGGAACAGCGCGATGCTTTGGAAAGGATGTTAAGATTGAGGCTTTTGAACCAGGAAACATTTAAGTATATTACGCATGGTGCTCAGTCTCCACAGGAAGCGATGCTGATGTTTGAACAGGCTGGAGAATTTGTACAGGGTCAAACTGGTGCTATTTATAAGATAAAGTGCAGGGTTATGGACGAGACGCTTTTAATCATTCGGAGATTTATTTATCCGGATATTCCCGACGAAGCGGTCGCGGAATTGGAAGAGTACATTGATAATCTGCTTCTGCCTCTTAGCAATGCATTAGTGGACGTTGTATTTGAGTTATTGAGGGACGATACTTTTGCTCCGACGGGTTGTTGTGGTTGTTGTAAAAAGCTTTCCAGCGATGACAAGCGATTGATTGCCGGTGGTGCCATACAGATGACGGGGGCTATTTTAGGGAAGGTATTTGGCTCTGGGTTTGAGCAGGGAGCGAACATTGTGGCGCAAGGGATTTGCGGCAGCATTCAGCGATCGCGTAGTAATGAGGATTGAAGCGCCCGGTATTGAGGCCCGCATTGGAGTCCGTAATTTGGAGATGGGAGGCGACTTCCATCTCGAGTGGTAAAAAAATGGTTTAAAATTTGCTTAGGGAGCGAATATTATGGCATCCCCAATGATTTTACGGTAAATGAATTGGCGGTAAAATTTTTACAATTCGGCGTAGGAAATGAGGCGGTAGGGGGAGCGTATTTTATGTTCGTAGCCGCTGAGCAGCAGGGGGAGGTCGGTTTCGAAATGGGGTACCCCGGGGTGACACATGAGTTCGATCGTCAAAGGGCGCACCACAGCATGGGTGGAAAGGAAATCGATGCCGTCGTGGATGCTGGCGAAATGGTCGGGCGTTTTCAGATTTAATAGGTATTTTTGGACGAATCGGTGGGGCCATCCCCGCCACTGGCGCAGGAGACGTCTGAGAACATGGCCGCTGCGAGAAAATTTATAAATCCCAAATTTTGAACGAATTTTCTTGACATTAAATTTTTGAACCAGAAATTTCAACACCGGTAACATCCACAGCCGCGTGTGTATGTGTTGGTGCGCGTCGAAATGGCTGACTGCAATGCCGTGGTCGACCACTTTCGCCACCTGCGCATACCATTCCCGTTGGATGGCGCCGATCAGTTGCGGGGTAGGGAGGATAAATTTGCGGAAGCGGAACTGGTTATGGCGGTCAATTAGGCGATATTTTTCGAAAATTTCACCGGACGTTAGCGGCGCGAATTGGGAGAGATTGAGGTGCACGCCGAAGGAATATTGCGGGAATTGTTTGCTGCGTTGGGCGGCATCGAGGAAGTGCGGGCCGTTGGCCATGAGCGTACTGCTGGAAATTTTCCCGCGGGACATCAGTTGAAACACGCCGTCGTTGCAGGACCGAAATCCGCCGAGATCGTCCGCGTTAATGATGATATTTAACATACTCCCGTAAAATAAAGTTTAATAAAATTTAAAAACCGGCCCATGTTTTGCCTTATATTGTAAATTTCGTAGGCGGCGCGGGCGCAATAAATTTGGATTCGGGTGCACCAACGTATCTTCTTAGGCGCGAAAATCCATCCCAAAAAATGTTTCCAAAGGCGGTGGGATAATTGGGGTTGGATTTTATTTACAAAAATTTCGCAAAATTTTTCCCAAAAAAATATCCGTTCTTGGCGGTTTGGTAGCTGCCAAATTCGATCGGAGTAGCGCAGGAATCGCCGCGTTGCCAGGTAGCGGATGAAGGCAATGTGGGCGCGATTTCGGGCGAAATTTTCCAGGTCACAAAGCCGCTGCGTCAAATGTAAAGTTTCCCCAATGCGCTGGGGGAGTCCGCCATTCTCGGTGTGTTCCATGGAACAAAATTGCCCCCGGTAAACCCCCAATTCTTCTGCGGGCGGGTGGCGATAACAGTAGCCCTTGTAACTGATTTCGAGGTATTTTCGGGAGAGAAGCATCGCCCGATGAATGAATAAAATGTCTTCGCCGGCGTGTAAATTTTCGTCAAAACGGAGCGCGTCAATGGTCGATCGCAGAAATAGGCGGCAGATGAAATGTTGTATGGTGGGCGTGGGAGAAATTGTTTTTATGCGGAAAATTTTCTCCAAATTAGGTGGCTTTATGGGCTTTAATTGTTGTGTTTTTTGGAAATTGGTGACGCCGGAAATGACCATATCGAGGGCGAAATGTTCCGCAATATTCAGAAGAATCCGGAAATAATCGGGGGCGACGATGTCGTCCGAATCGACAAAAGTGACGTACTTTCCCTTTGCGCAGGCCAACCCAACATTGCGCGCCGCCGCAACACCGCTATGTTTTTTCAGATCGATAATTTGGATGCGAGGATCTCCGTTGGCGTAGGACTTTAGGGTGGCAAGGGAGTGGTCTGGCGATGCGTCGTGGACCAAAATGAGTTCGAAATCCGCGAAACTTTGCCCGAGAATACTTTCGATACATTCCCGCAAAAATTCTTGCGGTTTGAAGTAGACGGGGACGATGACCGACAGCAGCATGGTGCCATATTTTTCATCGATCGGGGGTTGTCAAAGTTTATCCGTTGGCGTCGTGTGGTTGAGTTGATGGATTTTTTTTGAGTCCCAGTAAAAATTCGCGGTTACCGCCGGCGCCCAAAATCGGAGACCCAATGGCCCCCACTAATTCCATGAAAACTCGGTCAAAGTTTATCCGTTGGCGTCGTTTGGTTGAGTTGATAAATTTTTTTGTCCAGTTGCAGTAGTGCGTTAGCGGGGATTTTCCGGCTCGGTTTATCGACACCGCCGTGGGCAGATAACCGGACAGATCGGGCGAAGATCATTGCCTGGGCTTGGGTACGCGTTTCGGCCAGATGGTGTTGCAGGAGCCATTCATCGGCGCGGATCCACGGGGTACGGGTTTTCACGGCATGTGTTTTTTGACTTCGAGATACAGATCGCGGCTGATCCAGGCATCCGTAGCGGCGTAAATGAGTTGTCGCGGCGATAAATTTTCCTGGGACCAGTCCGTTACTTGGGATATTTTTGAAATGCGGCAGCGGAGAAAAATGCCCGCCAAATTGCGTAACCCGGTTTGTTCGATGCCCATGGCCTTCGTCAAATCGCTGATATCCTGGAAATTAATGGGCTTGAAATCCTCGATGTCGCGCAATTTTAGGACGTCGTCGCGGATGGCGATGCCGACTTTTAATAAATTTTCACATTCAAAAATAGGTTTCAAAAAACGCAACTGGCCGATTTTAGCGAGTTGGAAAATATAGGCGCCCTTTGGGGTAGCAATTTGGACGATGGAGGGCAAATATTTTTCGCCCTTGGAAAAAGCGGGCTTACTTTCCGTGTCGAACCCAACAACCGTTTCCCCCATAATCTCCTCTACCGCCCCCTGCGCACCCGCTTCATTATTGATAAAATGGATATCGCCTTCGTAGAATTTCATGGGCAAATTTTGTAATTTTGTTTTGGAGATTTTGCTAGGAAATTTTGGTAATATTTTCATTTTTCGAAGGACGTTTCCCAAGAAACTAAAAATTCGCGGGCACATAGGGCGATGAAATGTGGAAAGTAAAAATTTTCTGATCCAATGGAAGTTAAAAATTGATTGCGGCATTCATTTTTAAAAATACATCACCTCCACCAGAATCTATGCGATTCAAAAAGGATACTCACGGATTTACGGTTTTGGAGATTCTCATAGCCAGCGCGATTATGGTAATGGTTGTGGGTTTTGCGGCTATCGGCATTGATACGCTTTTGGACTACAAAAAGGGTGAGCATGCGAAGGCGAAGTTAGTCTATGGGGCGCTACAGGTTTTGGATGAGATTGAAAAAAATTGGGAAAATAGGAGTATTTCCCTTGGCAATTTACTCATTAATGAGCCGGCTTATCCGTTACAATTTCGGTTGAATAGTCCTATCGGCGGCTATCCTTCGCTGAGTTTTTTTGTTAATTCCGCCGAAGGTCCCAGGGCGATTTGCTACAGTCTAGCGCCATTACCGCCTGCTGTGGGTGGTGATTTACGGGATGCGGTTGGGTTATTTAGGCTTATATTGGATGTGGGCGATAGCAAGGCAGCTTTGGAAAATTTTTCTTCGGAGGGCGATTTAAGCATAGCATTTCCTGGAGTGGAAGTAGGGAAGGTCGCGAATTTGGTATCGGATTCGGCGGTTTTTTTTGGAGTTCATTTGATTAAATTGGCTGCCGACGGATTTGCTTTGGAGTATTTGAACAAGGATGCGCAAGGGATTGGGGTATATGGCGGGGAGTGGGCGCTTGGGGGATTTCACCCGACGGACATTGCGTTTTTGGAGGTAGCGGTAGGGCTGTTGCCGAAATTTTTACATGGGGTGTATTTTGGGTTATCTTCGGTAGTGGAGAAGGAAACTTTTCTCGCAAAAAATGGGATTCGGTTGTCGCGCATTTTACCCTGGCGCATTTAGTGGGAATCTTTCGCCGTAATATTTCCGCGAGTAGCGGCGGCGGATTGTTTTTATTTTGTATGTAAATTTTGGGTTGCCTTTTCCACGAGGATCCCTAAAGGCTAAAATCAGGAAAAGTTTCGTTTTCCGACGGTTACCGCGAGAAATGGAGTTATGGAGTAGCCGTAAAAAATGTATGAATGATGTAAAATTAACAAAATACGCGCCCGGAGGTATAGGTGAATTATGCGCTTTATCCTGGCCCATTATGCTATCATCGGCGGCGGGCTATATGATGTTGATCATTGATCGCATTATCCTCAGTCGCTACTCAACGGAGGCATTTAATTCTTGTTTTGGCGCGATGCAGTGCTACTGGATGTTTGCTGGGACGGCTCTCGAATTCGCTTTGATAGCGGAAGTTTTTGTGGGGCAGTACAATGGTGCGCGGCGGTACCGGGAGATTGGTCCGGTGATTTGGCAGATGATTTGGTTTTGTTTGTCGCTATTTGTCCTATTTGTTCCGCTTGTTATATGGGTTATTCCCCATTTAATGGCCAGTAATGTTGCGCGGCTGGGCGTACCTTATTTGAGGATTATTTCGCTATTTGTACCGATTCATATCATTGGCTACGGAGTTTTGGGTGCATTTTTTGTGGGGCGTGGGCAGACGAAAATTATTTCTGTGCTGACGATTTTTTCGGGATTATTGAATATTTTTTTAGATTTTATTTTTGTATTTGGCTGTCGGGTGACGGAGGAGGGGTACATCGGGATTGTTCCGGGCTATGATTTATCATTTTTGGGGCGATTTCCAAGAGCTGCCGGTTGGGAGGTTGTAAGGGAGCGCGGGGTAGTGGGTGCGGCGACGGCCACGGTTATTTCCGAGATTGTGTTTACCGTCGTGCTATTGATCATATTTCTCAAAAAATCCAATCGAAATCGCTATGCAACGGGGCGGCTAGGGTTTGAGAAAAATTTGCTAAAAAAATGCTTAAGTAAGGGAAGTCCGCCCGCATTGAATCGCTTTATTAACTCATTTTTTTGGGCGGCGACGACGCAGGTTATTGCGCAGCATGTGACCGCTGAGGAATTCCAAGGGTACGGCATATCGCATTCGATTTACATGATATTTTTTTTCATCATAGAGGGAATAGCGGCAGGGACGCGGACGGTATGTTCGAATGCGTTAGGGGCGCGGGCTTTCGAGATTGTTCCGCGGAACATTAGGTCTTGGGGGGCACTGAGCATGGTTTGTATTTTTTTTGTATCGCTGGGGATGTTAATTTATCCGGACGCTTTAATTAGGGCATTTGTGCGGGAAGCGGGCGATGGAGTGGTTTACGGGATTGCGAAAAACATGTTAATATGGGCATGGTTGGTATTTTCGTTAGATTTTAGCGTTAACAATTTACTGAGCATGCTATTGGCGTCGGGGGACACGAAATTCACGATGTATGTGAACACGTGTGTATTTTTTTGCTGTGTTATTTTACCGGTTTATGTAGGGATTATTTATTTTGGCTATGGTTCGGTAATTGTCTGGCAATTTTTGGTATTGGACTCGATTATTCGCATGATATTTTTCATTTGTCGCTATCGTGCGGGTTATTGGAGGGTAGGGCGACTGATTTAGGCTGGGGGGAAATTATATTATTTGGAAATTTTTATAAAAATTTATAAAAAAGCTTGACATTGGCGAAAAACTTTGGCAAGTAGGGTAGGGAGGGTGGGGATTACTGTAATTGGGCGGTATATTGGGAAGGGGTTATCCATTAGAGATCGCAGGCGTCATGGCCGATCCAACTGAGGAAGCTAGAGTTGGCATATTGGGGGGATTCGGAAAGTTGGTGACTATTGGGGATCGTTTCGCAGATTTTGGATGTTTTTAATTGGGTCAAATAATTTACGAATTTATTTATTGTATGGGGGCACCATTCGACGGAGCCGTTATAGTAAGCGATGAGGCCGCCTTTTGATCCGAAGACGCTGCTATTATTATTGTCGGTATGGGTTGACCAGGAGCCATTATTTTGGAGTCCGCGGCTATAGGCGGCGGGGAAGTTCCCTTTGGTGAGCGTTTTATAGTCGAAATTTGGGCATTGGACGACACCGCAGACGACGCTTAGGGGGACGGTTTTGAAATGGGAATTCATTTCTTTTGTAGAGGGGTTACAGATTTCCATTGGGAAAGTTTTGGAGGGATTTTTTTTAAAATTTTTCACTTGGGGATCGAAGTCCCAGGCCCAGATGGAGACGTCATCGACGTAGCCATATTTTGCGAGGAGGGCGGCGAAATTATTGGCGGTATAGGGGTGATCGCTGGACATATTTTTCACATCGGAGAGGGTAATGGCGCGGCCGAAGTCGCTGATAAACTGGGCATGGGCGAGGGCGATGAGGCGGAGATTACTGGCGGCTTTAGCGCGATGGATATGGCTAATGGCGGCCTGGGTAATGGGGCAAACGATTGCCAAAAGGACCGCCAGGATACCGATTATCACCGCTAATTCCACGAGTGTGAGACTGGCTTTTGATTTAAATTTCGACACTACTTTTATTGTAAAAGGATTAAAAATTTTTCAATTAAAATTTAGGAAATTCGAATAACTCCGCCAGGCTGCCGTTACCGTGGATTCTGCGGATCGCTTCACCAAAGTGGGAATTTTTTCGATTTTCGATATCGTCGGGCTGGCCAATAAAAATAAAAATAAAATCCATTTTTTTGCCTAATTTTCGATTTAGGCCTTGACACCGCATTTATTATAAAATATTGAAAAATCCAATTAGAATTTAGGAAACTCAAATAACTCCGCCAGACTGCCGTTGCCGTGGATCCTGCGGATCGCTTCGCCGAATAAAGGACAAATATCTAGCTTGGTAATGGGCAGGGAAATGTCGAAGGGCGTAGGCGTTGAATTCGTCGTCAATAGCGAATCAATGGCGGAATTTTTTAAATTTTCCTGGCCCAACGCAGTCAATGGAGCGTGCGAAACAGCCGCCCGAATCGATAAAGCTCCCCTCTCTTTCAGTAATTTTGCCGCCGTCGTCAGCGTTTCCGCGGTTTCCGTAGTATCGTCGATCAGCAAAATATCCCTGCCCGCCACTTCCCCAATGACATCAACGGCTTCCGCGTGAACCCCGTCAAATCGCCGCTTCACCACTAATGCCAGCGGACAATTCAGGGCATCGGCGTAAGTAGCCGCCCTCCTCATACCCCCCGCGTCCGGTGAACAAATGGTCATATTTCCGTAATTCTGCTTCCTGATGTGCCCCAAAAGCGTCGGTGCGGCGGAAAGATGGTCCATCGGAATGTCGAAAAATCCCGTCACCTGCGGCGCATGGAGATCCATCGCCAATATGCGGTTGGCTCCAGCCGAAATCAGTAAATTGGCCATGAGTTTCGCGGTAATGGGGACGCGCGGCTTATCCTTCCGGTCCTGCCGACTATACCCAAAATAGGGGAGAACCGCGGTGATGCGAGCCGCCGAAGCCCGCCGAATGGCATCCATCATAATTAACATCTCCATCGCATGGTCGTTTGCCGGAAAATGTGTTCCCTGAATAATAAAAATATCACCGCCACGAACACTCTCCCGAATCTGTATAAATGTCTCGCCGTCCGGAAATGTGGATAGCTCAATCGCCCCCAGCGAAATCCGTAAATAGTCGCAAACCCCACGGGCAAATGTATGATGAGATGTCCCAGAAAAAATTTTCATGGCAAAATCTGTAGGCGAATTTAACTTTTTTTTGAAAAATGTAAATAAAATTGTGAAAAATTTTTAAAATTGCCGGGCAAAAGCGCGCGGATACCGTGCACGCCATGAAACGAAGTTTCATGGCGTCCAAGGAGTGCAACTCCTTGGGCTTTTGCCCGGCAATCGCCCGGAAATATGGAAGTTCCGGAGGAAAGTCTTGTCACTGAGAAGCCGAAGCATCGAAAATGCCACAAAAATCGTTGCATTTTTTGGGAATAAAGTAAAGATGGTTGCCATGGATACGGTGAGACTTTACAACACGGGAACGCGTCAAATGGAGGCCATTGCGCCCGGTCAGCCCGATGGTTTACTGCGGATTTACTGCTGCGGCCCGACGGTATACCACTACGCCCACATCGGTAATTTCCGCACATTTTTGATACAGGATGTTTTACGGCGGCTATTGTTGGCGATGGGCTACCGGGTTCGATTCATCCGCAACATTACGGACGTCGACGACAAAACGATTCGCGGGGCGCAGGGGGAGCATATTTCATTGGGGGCGTTCACGCGCCGGTGGACCGATATTTTTCACGGCGACTGCGACGCGCTAAATATTCTGCGGCCCGACGGCGAACCAAAGGCAACGGAACATATCGCGGAACAAATTGCTATGGTTGAAGCGTTGATCCGGAAGGGGCACGCCTACGTTACTTCGGATGGCTCCGTTTATTTCCGCCTCTCCTCCTACCCGGCTTACGGGAAATTATCGGGGGTCGACGTCGGGCAACTTGCGCCGCAGGCTAATGATAATGATGGGGCGGTCAATTTAGCGGACGAATATGGTCGCGATTCGGTTCACGATTTTGCTTTATGGAAGGCGCACAAGGAAGAGGACGGGGATATTTTTTGGGAGAGTCCGTGGGGGAAGGGTCGTCCCGGCTGGCACATTGAGTGTAGTGCGATGTCGATGAAATATTTGGGGGAGACCATCGACCTTCACGGCGGCGGGATTGATCTTTGTTTCCCGCACCACGAAAATGAAATCGCCCAGGCGGAATGCGTTACGGGGAAGCCCTTTGTACGCCACTGGTTTCACTCGGAGCACCTACAGGTTGAGGGCCAAAAAATGTCAAAAAGTTTGGGTAATCTCCTCACATTGCTGGATTTGAAGGGCAAGGGGTACACGTCGGAGGCGGTTCGCTACGCGTTACTCAGCGGCCATTATCGGCAGATTTTAAATTTTACATTTTCCGGACTCGATGCCGCCCAAAGTGCGCTCCACAAATTGAGGGCGAAGGTCGTCCATTTGCGGGGTACCGTTGGCTGGAGTGCTACGGATCGGAGTACGGCTGCTCCCGATGCCACCGATTATCCTCCCTCCCAAACCGAGATTATACCTCAAAAAATCGCGGCCTATCGCCATTTCGCCGCCGCCATCGAAGCACTCAAAAACGATCTCAATATCCCCAAATGTTTGGGGGAAATTTTTTCCATTTTGAACCGCACTGCCGCCGCCGATCGGCAATTTTTCGAGGAACTGCGGTCTATTTTTTTTATTTTGGGCATTGAAATTTTCTCCGATACCGGCACAAGCCAAGGGCAGTCCGTCCCCGACGATGTCGCCAAACTCGCCGCACAACGCTGGGAGGCAAAACAAAATAAAAATTTCGCCGAAGCGGACCGTCTGCGCCAGGTCCTCGCAGGAAAAGGTTGGGATGTGGTCGATGGTAAAGGCGGCTACGATTTGGAGCGCAATAATCGTTAAAAATTGGTGGAAATTTTATCATTTTTTTGGATTTCGAAAAATTTATGTCCTGTGTTTTCTTTTATTTGCGATTTAGGTAAAACCGTTAGTATATTTGACCTATGGAAGACGGTGGTTTGATTCGGGATTTTGCCATTCTCATTGCGACGGCGGGCATAGCGGGATTTATTTTCCATCTTTTGCGCCTGCCGCTCCTACTGGGGTACATCCTCAGCGGCTTAGTCATTGGGCCGCATTTATTTTTTTCGCAATACATCCAAAATTACGACATTTTGCATCAATTTGGTGAGTTAGGTGTTATATTTTTGATGTTTTACATTGGTTTGGAATTTAATCTGGACAAGTTACGGCGGACGTTGGGGCCCTGTTTACTGGCGGTAATTTTTCAGACGGTATGGATGATGTTTGTGGGGATTTTATCGGCGAAATTTTTAGGTTGGTCGGGTTTGAACGGCTTATTTTTAGGGGCATTGATGGCGATTAGTTCGACGATGATGACCATTCCCATACTGAAGGAGCAGGGGGCATTGAACGCGCATTTTGCCCAGTTATCGGTGGGGATACTCATTCTCGAGGATTTTGTAGCGATTTTGCTATTAGTTGTCCTTTCCGGTATTTCGATGAGTGGATTTTTCGAATGGAAAGCGGTTGAGCAAGTCATATTTTTGGTAGGGGTTTTTGTTGTGATGGTATTTGTAATTGGGCGATTTTTCGGTGCAAAAATTTCTACGTTATTGGAGAAGATGTCTTCGCCGGAGTTACTTGTTTTGGTAGCGGTTGGGCTGGCGCTTTTTTTAGGGGAATTGGCGGAAAAGATGCATTTTTCTGCGGAACTGGGGGCATTTTTAGCGGGGTCGATTTTATCCCAATCGGTTATTGCCCACAAGATTGAGGAAGCAACGGAGTCATTGAGGAGTATTTTTTGCGCTATTTTTTTCGTAGCCATAGGGATGTTGATTGATCCCGTAAGAATTTCGGAGCACTGGTGTGCCATTATTTTCATTAGTTTTTTAGCGACGGCGGCGCAAGTTTTTGTTTGTTGGTTTGGCTTATATTTATCGGGAGAGGAGCCGAAAACGTCTTTTTACGCATCGATTTACAAGGCGCAGATTGGGGAATTCAGTTTTGTAATTGCGGCGCTAGGGAATTCGCTAGGGGTGACGGATCCGTCTCTAATGACGCTAGCGGTTGGGATTTCGATTTGCACCATTGTTTTCAGCTCCCTACTGCGGAAATACATCGACCCTCTGTACGGCATTTTGCAACGGATGGTCCCGAAAGCGGTGAGTAGCATGGGGAATTTTTACGGAAATTTTTTACGTCTTGCTAAGATGAAGGTTGAGAAGATGACGTTGTTGCAGGAGGCGAAGGGATTTATTTTACATTTAATTTGGTATTTTTTGATGCTAGTGGGGTTGATGAGTCTTGCTTCCTACGTATCGTACTTGGTACGGAGCAACACATTTTCGGTACTTTCGGGCTACGAAATGCCGACGATTATTGGGATTTGGGGGCTTTCCGCGTTTATAATTATGCCGATATTTGTTGGGGTTGTAAAAAATATTGGTTCGGTGATTAGCCTTATTTTGGACAAAATTTTCAGTTCTGTGGACGGCATTGAGCACCAGGATGACAGCCGCAGTATCCGGGTGATTCGCCACGTTATTCTGTCGATTGTACTGCTTTTTTTTGGGATTATTTTTGTTTCCGTGTCGTCCAATTACCTGCCGACGGGCTATCCGCTGACGGTTTTCGCTTTACTATCCATTGGCCAAGGGATTTTTGGTTGGCGGGAGCTGCTCAAGTCCAACAGTCGCTTTGAGCGCATGTTTCGGGAGACGTTCATTGCCGAGGTGCACGAAAAGGACGACGAGTACCGCAATGCGGTTTTACAAAAGGCGAGGGAACGTTATCCGTGGTCTGTGCAAATTAAAAATTACCGCCTGCCTAGGAATAGTATTCATGTGGGCAAGAAAATTTCCGGATTACAGTTGCGGGAGAGTACGAAGGCGACGATTGTAGCGGTTTCGCGCAGCGGGTACACGTGTTATTCGCCCTCGCCGGACGCCATATTATTTCCCGACGACCAGCTCCTATTGATCGGGGAAGCGGAACAGATTGAAGCGGCGGTAAAATTTTTAGGGACCGAGAGTGGGGAAGCGGTACATTTGAGTGGCCGCGTGGAGTTTGCCATCGACAATTATTGCATTACGCCGACCAGTGAATTTTTAGGGAAGACCATTGCGGCAACGGGAATTCGCAGCCGTTTTGGAGTGAATATTGCTGGGATTCAGCGGGGTGGCGAGAAGATTACGACTCCGGCGGCATCAATGGTACTGGAGAAGGACGATATTTTAATTTTAACGGGGCCGAAACATGCCGTCGAAAAATTAAAGGAATTGGAATTGACACCGGCGCTATAAATTTTACAAAGAAAGGAGTAGCGTTGTGAAAGGGGTCAAGGAGATTCGGAATCGGATTCGGGCGGTGGACAGTGTGTCGAAAATTACGCAGGCGATGCGACTTGTTGCGGCTTCCAAGATGAAGCGGGCGCAGGATTTTGCGATCAACAGCCGGCCCTATCTGTTACATTTAGCGAAAATTGTCGCGTGCCTTCCGGAGGAGAAGGTGCTGAAGGATCTTCACCCATTTTTCATTCCCCGGGAGGGTAAGAAGCGTTGCATAATCGTGATCGGCACGGATAAGGGGCTTTGTGGGGTGCTCAACAATCATCTTTTCAAATCGATTCCGGAGGGCGACGCTCATTTTATTTCCATTGGACGCAAGGCGATGCAATTTTTAGGGCGTACGGGGCGGCATTTGTTGGCGAGTTTTTCGGTCAACGACCGCGTGCAATACTACGAAATCCTGGGCATTTGCGACCTAGTTTCGAAGTGCTACGTCGATGGCGAAATTGATGGCGTAGAAGTTTTATATCAAAAATTTGTAAATACGATGCATTATATCCCGACGCTCCAAAAAATTTTACCGATGAATGGGTTTTACGAAGAATTTGAAGCCATGCTCGGGGCGGCCAAGGTACAGCGGGAAGCGTTTGAATGCGACGATCGGGAGCTAATGTTTGAGCCCGGGGTAGGCCCCATTATCGATCATATTGCAAAAATTTTTTTCAAATATAATTTACACCAGGTCCTATTGGAGGCGAAGGCGTCGGAGCACAGTGCGCGTATGATTGCGATGAAAAATGCGACGGATAGTGCGGAAGGCCTCTCGCAGTCACTGAAATTGGAGTACAACAAGGCGCGCCAGTACGCGATCACCAGCGAGATCATTGAACTTGCGGCGGCGGCCATAGAAAGTAATTAGCATGGAAAATTCAGGAAAAATCGTACAAATTATCGGTGCCGTTGTGGACGTACAATTTGCGCAGGAACGCATTCCGGCGATTTACAATGCCCTCGAAATTCAATTATCGGAGCAGGAAAAGCTCGTTTTAGAGGTCCAGCAGCACATTGGAGAGGGGGTAGTGCGCACGGTAGCGATGTCGGCGACGGACGGTTTGCGGCGCGGCATGGACGTTTTGGACACGGGCAATACGATAATGATTCCGGTGGGAGAGGGAGTATTGGGGCGCATTTTGAATGTGATTGGGGACCCCATTGATGGCCGCAGCGAGATCCGGTGCGAAAAAAAATTACCCCTGCACCGCCCGCCCCCGACGCTCCTCGACCAAAATATTAGTGCGGAAATTTTGGAGACGGGGATTAAAGTTATTGATCTCATTTGTCCTTTTATTCGTGGGGGTAAGATTGGTGCGTTTGGAGGAGCGGGGGTTGGGAAGACGGTTGTCATCACGGAGCTCATTAACAATATTGCCATTGGCCACGGTGGATTTTCGGTATTTGCTGGGGTCGGGGAGCGATCTCGGGAGGGCAACGATTTATTTCACGAGATGTCCGGATCGGGGGTAATCAACGAAGCGGAGCCGGAGAAATCGAAAGTAACGCTTGTTTTTGGGCAGATGAATGAGCCGCCGGGAGCGAGGATGCGCGTCGGATTAACGGGACTAACCATTGCGGAATATTTTCGCGACGAGCGCAATCAGGATGTTTTACTATTTATTGACAATATTTTTCGTTTTTCGCAAGCGGGCTCCGAAGTTTCGGCGTTACTGGGGCGGTCGCCGTCGGCGGTGGGGTATCAACCGACGCTAGCGCAGGAGATGGGGCAATTTCAGGAGCGCATTACGTCGACGAAAACGGGCTCCATTACTTCTTTTCAGGCGGTATATGTTCCGGCGGACGACGTGACGGACCCGGCGCCGGCGAATACCTTCGCTCACCTCGATTCGACGCTCGTTTTGGACAGGAAAATTGCGGCGCTAGCGCTATTTCCGGCGGTCGACCCCCTGGCTTCGACTTCCAAAGCCCTCGATCCAAAGGTCATTGGTCAGAAGCATTTTGAAGTGGCGCGCGGGGTACAGGCGGTTCTGCAGAAGTACAAGGAATTGCAGGATATTATTGCAATTTTGGGCATGGACGAGTTATCGGAGGAGGACAAATTGACGGTGACGCGGGCGCGTAAGATTCAAAAATTTTTATCCCAACCTTTCCGCACGGCGGAAGCATTTACGGGGACGGAAGGGAAATATGTTTCTGCGGCGGAAACCGTCCGCGGTTTTGACATGATTTTAAATGGCGAGCTGGACGGCATTTCGGAAAATGATTTTTACATGAAGGGGACCATCGACGAGGTCATTAACGCGGAGCAGTAGCATGTCACTTTTTGTCGAAATTATTACGCCTGGCCAGGTTATTTGTTCCAAAGAAGTTGCGTCGTTGGTAGTGGATTCTGCGGTGGGAGAGTTGGAAATTTTACCGGAGCATCGGCCGCTGGTAGCGATTTTGGAAACGGGGAGCACGCGTTTAAAATTTTTTGATGGGACTACGGAGACGATTGCGACGTCATCTGGGATTTTAAATTTGGAGAATAATCGGGCGATTTTGATGGTTGAAGAGGCGGTGAATATCCACGAATTGCGGATTATTTCCTCCGTTGGGGAAGCTAAATTACTGGCGAAAAATGCCCTGAAAATGGCTGCGGCACGGGGGAATCTGGAGCAAAGTGAGCTCGACCGACTCGAAGCTAAAATTCGCGCGGAATTAAATAAAAAATTAAAAAAATAAAGTAAATTTTGGCTATTATTGCACTCATTTACATAAATTGAATAAAAAATTAAAAAAGTAAATTTAATGTATGCTTTGGCCACTATTACTGTTAAAATTTAAAATTTTTTAGCACATTGTATCCCCAAAATATCGGGAAATATCACCAATGCAAACGGTAAAATTTTTTACACGTCGCGTGGGGCGATCGTTAGTATTAGCGTTTTGTGCATGGGCGCGAAATTATCGTTGATTTATTCCCGTGGCTCATATAGCTGAAGCGTGATTACGAGTTGCCATTTTTTAGGGAGTAGTAGTCAAGGCAATTGCCTATTGGTGAAGTCGACGGGGGGAAATTTTTTAGTCGATGCGGGGTTCTCCGGGAAACAGATTCTGGAGCGTTTACAAATTTTTAACCTCTCCATCGAAGAAATCGACGCCGTTTTCATCACCCATGAACATATGGACCATTCCCAAGGTTTGCGCGGGCTTTTCAAGTACGGCCATATCCGGTGTTTCGCTAACCAGGCAACGGCGGTGGCCATTAACGAAAAATTTGGGAAGACGTTCCAGTGGAATTATTTTCAGAGTGGGGAGAAGTTTTTTTACAAAAATTTCGTCGTCGAGACCTTTTCGATCCCCCACGACGCCATCGATCCGGTGGGGTACCTTTTTCGGAGCCAGGATGGCGGGAAGAGTTTATGTTGGATGACGGATTTGGGGTACGTGCCGCGGCAGCTGCAAAAGTACGTGGAGGACTCGGAAATTTTGGTACTCGAAGCTAATTACGACAATGCGCTATTGGAGAATGATAAGCGGCCTCAGGCCATAAAAAATCGCATTCGCGGACGCTACGGCCATTTATCGAACGAATCCGCCTTCCATTTAATCGCCAATGCCGGCCAGCCCCAGTGGCAAAAAATATTTTTAGCGCACCTCAGCCGCGACTGCAATGACTCGGGAATTGTGACGTCGCTTTTCGGCCAAGACGTCTGTGACCGCTTTAACATCACCGTTGTGGATCCCCATGATGCCGTAGGGGTTAGTTACGCCTGTTTTTAAGTTCTATAAAAATTTTTTTACTCGCCGCTTCCCCGAAGGAACAAAGTCGCTCGGAAGTAAATAGAGCGTGAAAATGGTCAGGCTGGTCGATGTTAAAAGGGATATTTTATCAAAAACCGGATCAAAAAATGTAAAAATCGCCACCTGGGCGAAGAACGCTAGAGGAGAAGTCATCCGCCCGACGTCAATCTCGCGAAATAAACAAAAAAGAAAAATAGCCACCGCGCCCAACGCCAAACCAGAAAAAGGATAGGCGCGGTAATACCACAAAAATCCAACGACAAATAAACCGCAGCCCCCGTAAAAATGAAAATGTTTTTTTGTAAATGTAAGCCAAAGAAACGGCATGAATGTGATCCGAACATACCATCGGCCGCCCCATAAATTGAGTAAAAATTCGAGAAAATAAAGTAAAAAAAATCGCTCCACACTCCGTTTTTTGAGACCGTAGGGCAAGTGCGCAAACTGTTTTTTATGGATCATTTTTACAAATCATCGGCGACATAAATAATGGCTTCGCAAAAATCGGACAGCGTCTCCGGCAACACAACATCCCCCGAAAAAAATAAGCCGTCGCCAGACGGGTAAATATTTTCCGCGTACCCCACGGCTAAACCGCCGGGCACGTTCGCGGCCAAAGCGGAACCAATAATCCGACTCCCCTTGGCTAAAAAAGATCCCGCGTCCAAGGGAATATTTTTCAAAGTTCCCAGCATTTTCAACTCCCATTTCCCCGACGGACCACGATTATAGGTGTGTCCATTGCCCGTAAAAATCATGGGTGTTGCGCAATTTTCGGAGCATACGGCGAGGCGGAATTTCGGACTGGAAGCCAGCGTAGCGACCGAAAAATGTTCAAAAATTTCGGTGATTTTCCCGACGATACCGCCATCGGCAATGACAATGGCGCCTTCCCTAACGCCCTCCGCACGCCCCTTATTGAGCGTGACCGATTCGAACCACGCCGCTATATCGCGCCCGATTACCCGCACAAAAATTTTTTTATGGGGCAGCCGTTGGCCAATTTGAGTCAAATTTTCCAAAGCAGCCAGGCGATTCTGCAAATCGAAATTTTCCCGCAATTGCATCCTCAATGCCGCATTTTCATTCGATAATTCCTTGCAAAGGCGAATTAATGTTTCGCGGGGCTGCGTCTCGAAGAGAAACTCCTCCGCCGACCATACGCATCGGGCCGCGACCTTCTCGACGGGTAAAGCGATGGATTGGAGAAAGTGTTTAGGATTGAATGATTTTTTGCAAAGAATGGCGGCGGCGATCAGTAGAAGTAGGCAACGGAGGGCGATTTTCATCAATCTTCAAACGGATCAATCTTCCGATAACCATAAACCCAGATCCTGCAACACCGTCCCCGTACCATTCGCTACCGCAAATAATGGATCGTCGGCGACAATGACCGGTAATCCGGTGGCCTCGCCGATGGCGCAATCCAGTTTGCGAATCAAAGACCCCCCGCCCGCAAGAATAATCCCGCGATCGACCAGGTCGGACGATAACTCCGGAGGGCACTTCTCCAAAGCAATTTTAATCACCTCGATAATACTCGATACCGCCTCCCGCAATGCCTCGCGTATTTCCGTGGAAGAAATTTTAATCGTGCGCGGCAGCCCAATAATCGCATCGCGGCCCTTAATCGACATCTCCCGCTCATTCTCGAGCTTGGAAGCGGATCCGATCTGAATTTTAATGTCTTCGGCAGTGCGTTCGCCGATGATCAAATTATACATTTTTTTTACATAAGCCGTGATCGAAGCGTCAATGGCATCGCCGCCTACGCGAATACTTTGGGTAAAAACGACGCCGTTGAGGGAAAGAATAGCGACTTCTGTCGTCCCGCCACCGATGTCGACAATCATACTCGCAGCGGGTTCGTCGATGGGTAAGCCGACCCCAATCGCCGCCGCCATGGGTTCCTGGAGGAGTAAAACATCGCGCGCACCGGCATGGATCGCCGACTCTTTGACAGCCCGACGCTCGACTTCCGTGATCCCCGACGGCACCGCAATGACTACCCGCGGCGGAATAAATTTCATCGTGCGCGCCGCCTTATTAATAAAATAGCGCAGCATCGCCTCCGTAATTTCGAAATCGGCAATGACACCATCTTTCATGGGGCGGATCGCGACGATATTACCGGGCGTTCGGCCGAGCATTTTTTTAGCCTCTAAACCCACAGCGCGCACCTTTTTGGAATGCGTATAAATGGCGACGACACTGGGTTCATTCATAATAATCCCGCGGTCCTTGGCGAAAACAAGCGTATTGGCCGTGCCCAAGTCAATGCCGATATCGTGGGATAAAAAACTCAGGGCCTTGCCAAATGTACTTTTCAACTTTGCACCCAACTTCATGCCTAAAATATTACGCCACTAAGTATGAAAAAGTTTATTCTTTTTTGCAAAGATAAATTTACTTGGAATTTTCGTTTTTATTTTCTTGACATTTTTTTCATATAATAGTGAAAGGGATGCATGTTAACGCGGGTACATTCGGGTGCGGTGGTGGGGATTGAGGGGCTACCGCTTTTAATAGAGGTCAACACGGGGTTACCCGGGGAGCCGCGGTTTATTACGGTTGGGTTACCGGATGCGGCGGTGAAGGAGTCGCAGGACCGGGTGAATTCGGCGCTGATGAACAATGGATTTTCGATGCCGAAGACGCGTACGGTGGTCAATTTATCTCCCGGAAATTTACGCAAGGAGGGCCCCATTTACGACCTGCCCATTGCGCTCGGCGTGATTAAAAGTACGGGGCAAGCGCCGCTATCCCGTTTGGAGGACTTCATTATTGCGGGCGAACTGAGTTTATCGGGGGAGTTACTGCCTGTGGTGGGGGCTATTGCGCTAGCGATGCAGGCGAGGAAATATAAAAAAAAGTTAATTTTACCCAAAATATCTGCGAAAATGGCATCTTTTGTGAGCGACATCGAACTTTTTTCCGCCGGCAATTTAAACGAAGTGGTCCTATTTTTATCCCAGGAAATCGCCCTACCGCAGATGAATTCGCCGATTACGGGGGATATTTCGCCGGGGCATTTTGACGTTGATTTTTCGGAAGTTAGGGGGCAAAAGGCGCTACGCAGGGCGGTGGAAGTGGCGGTAGCTGGTGGGCACAATTTACTAATGGTTGGCACGCCGGGATCGGGGAAATCGATGATTGCGAAACGCATTCCGACGATTATGCCCACGCCGACCCTGGAAGAATTTTTAGAAATTTTATCCATTTATTCCATTTGCCATTCGATTCAATCGGTGGAGGACATCAGACGACCTTTTCGGGCGCCGCACCACACGATTAGCGACGTTGGGCTTTTAGGTGGGGGCAGTTATCCGGTCCCAGGGGAAATTTCTTTGGCGCACAATGGGGTTTTATTTTTGGACGAATTACCGGAATTTCACCGGTCGACGCTAGAAGTTTTACGGCAGCCGCTTGAGGACGGGTCTATTGCCATATCGCGCAGTGCGGCGAAGGTGCGGTTTCCGAGTTCGTTTATGTTAATTGGGGCGATGAATCCTTGTCCCTGTGGATTTTTAGGAGATTCCAAGCGCAATTGTTTATGTTCTCCGGGGCAGATTCAGCGTTATCGTTCGCGGATTAGTGGGCCGCTTCTCGACCGCATCGATTTACACGTCGACGTACGTCCCATTGAGATATCGGAATTACGCCATTGTGAGCCGGCCGAGTCATCTGCGGAGATTCGGGAGCGAGTACTCAGGGCGAGGGAGATTCAGAAGTTACGCAACCGCGAAATTTGTGCGACAAATGCCAAGATGGGGCACCGGGATTTGCTACAATTTTGTAAATTAAATGCCCAGTGCGAGCGTTTACTGGTGGCGGCGATTGGTACGTTAGGTTTATCGGCGCGGGCGCATGACCGCATTTTAAAGGTTGCGCGGACGATTGCCGACCTCGAGGGCGCCGGAGACATCACGGAAAATCACCTATTGGAGGCCATCCATTATCGCTCAATGGACCGGAAATTATTCTGAGTCTGTTGGGTTGTATTTTTTTATTTAAAATTCAGTGAATTAAAAGTTGCGCGGACAATTGCCGATCTTGAGGGCGCCGGAGATATCACGGAAAATTACCTATTGGAAGCCATCCACTACCGCTCAATGGACCGGAAATTATTCTAAACCGGCGGGCCACCGTTTTTTATTTAAAATCCAAAAAATTCATTATACTCATCCCCGTTTTACACGTGTGAATTTATGGAAAAAAAATATTTAATTATTGGGAATTGGAAGATGTATAAGGCGCCTTCCCAGGCCGTGGATTTGGCTTCGGAAATTTTAAAAGCCGGGTGTCCCGAAAATGCGGCGCTCGTCGTCTGCCCACCCTTTACCCATTTATGGGGTGTTGCGGCGGTATTAAAAAATTCCGCGATTGCACTGGGCGCGCAAAATATGTACCCTGCGGCGGAAGGGGCATTTACGGGGGAAATTTCTCCGGCCATGCTCAGGGATTTAGGGGCGAGTTATGTGATTATCGGCCACAGCGAGCGGCGCAGTATTTTCCGGGAGTCCAACGAGCTCATCCATCAAAAAGTAAAAGCGGCCCAAGATTTTCAATTGACGCCCATTTTATGCGTCGGCGAGACCCTTGTGGAGCGGGAATCGGGCCAACATAGGGAGGTTGTCGAGGAGCAGATCAGCAGTGCGCTCGAGGGCATTAGTGATACTCATTTAATTATTGCCTATGAGCCGGTTTGGGCGATTGGTACGGGGAGGACGGCGACGCCGGAGTTAGCCCAGGAAATGCACGCATTTATTCGCGATTTGTTAAAAAAGCGATTTAGGGAAGAGGGATTAGGGGTACACATTTTATATGGTGGATCGGTGAAGCCGGGCAATGCGGCGGAACTTTTTGCGCAACCGGACATTACGGGCGGATTAATTGGCGGGGCCTCTATTGTAGCGGAAGATTTTATGGCCATTGCACGGGCGGCCGAGGTGGCATAATTAATGCTTGACAATGGGAAAAAACTTTCGAGGCTTGCGGAAGCAATTTTTTGAGAAAAAGCTTGACAATTATTGGAAGTACGCCAAGGCTAGGAAGCGTAGGGTGGGGCGAGCATCGCGCATTCCTTTTTAGGGTAAATATAAATGCTTTATTTTGTGTTGAATAATATTTTCCTAATGGGTGGTGTCTACAGCAAATGCCACAAGTGACGGAGAGATAGCCCAAGGAATTCGGGACATAATTTTGGAGGCGACTCGCCATAATGGGGGTCATTTGGCGTCGAATCTAGGGGTAGTGGAGTTATCCATGGCGCTACACCGGGTATTTCGTTCGCCGCGGGACAAGATTATTTTTGATGTATCGCACCAGTGCTATGCGCACAAGATCCTTACGGGTCGCGGCCACAGATTTTCGACGCTGAGGGCGACCCATGGTTTATCGGGTTTTACGTCGCCGCGGGAGAGTTCACACGACATATTTTTTTGTGGGCATGCGGGGACGGCGTTATCGAGTGCGTTGGGTATGGCGGTTGCGCGCGACCGGTTGCGGCAGGAGTACCACGTCATTGCGGTTATTGGCGATGCGTCGCTGACGAACGGACTGACCCTCGAGGCCCTCAACAATATTGGTAAAAATCGGTTAATTATCGTCCTCAACGACAACGGCTATGCGATTTCCGAGAATGTCGGGTCCATCGCGAGGTATTTAAACGGCATCAGTCGCCATTGTTTTTACAATAATGTCAAAAATTTTTTAAAAAAATACATTGCGAGGGGGGCATTGGGGAGGCATTTGGTGGGGTGGCTATCGGCGATCAAGGGGGCGATCAAGGCGTTATTTTTGCCATCTTCATTTTTCGAGCACCACGGATTGAAGTACATTGGTCCTGTCGACGGCCATAATGTGGCTGAATTGATAGAAAATTTACAATTTTGCAAGGAGCAGAAGCGGCCCATGTTACTGCACGTAAAGACGCGGAAGGGGTATGGCGATCCCCGGTCCGAAAGTTGTCCCGAAAAAACGCACGGAATTTCGATTGCGGGGGGCAAAGCGATGGGTTATTCCGCGGTATTTGGGAAAAAACTTTGCCAATTGGCGGAGCAAAATCCCAAAATTGTCGCCATTACCGCGGCGATGGCGGATGGAACGGGGTTAAATTTTTTTCGGGAGCGATATCCCGGGCGTTTCTTCGACGTAGGGATCGCGGAGGGCCACGCCATTACGTTCGCGGCGGGACTTTCGAAGGCGGGATTATTGCCGGTTTGCGCGATTTATTCCACGTTTTTACAGCGCGCTTTTGACCAAATTTTTCACGATATTGCTTTACAAAATTTACCGATGATTATCGCGATTGATCGGGCGGGGTTATGTGCGAACGATGGGCCGACGCACCACGGTTTATTTGACATTGCGTTTTTACGCGCCATCCCCGATCTCATTATTATGCAGCCCAAAGATCCCCGGGAATTGGAAGCGATGCTCGAAGCCGCCGTTACTTTTAACGCCCCCTGTTGCATTCGCTATCCCCGTGGGGTGGAAGTTTCTGCTAATGGTGGTGCTGGTGGCAATGGTACTGGCGGTGGATTACCCGCCGCGCCCGCCGAAATTCAATTGGGTCGGAGTGAAGTTATGATTTGGGGAACGGACATTTGTCTCATAGCGCTTGGGGAGAAGGTGGGGGTTGCCCTTGAAATTGTCCGGCGACTGCCACAGCTATCTTTCACCGTCATCAACGCGCGATTTGTAAAGCCGCTTGACGGTGCCCTGTTTACGGATTGTGCGCGGCGCCACCGTTTTCTTTACACCATTGAGGATCACGTAAAATCGGGGGGCTTTGGCAGTGCTGTGGTAGAATTTTTAGCGGGAGAGAATTTAGCGAAGGGCGTTCATATTTTCGCCTGGCCGGACGTATTTATCCCCCACGCTTCCCGGGACGATGACTTAAAAAAAATGTTTCATTTTACGGCGACAGATATGGCCGAAAAAATTCAGACGGACTACCTACACACACACTAAAATACCGCAATCGATTGGTATTAAATTTATCAAAAATCATTTTATTTTCGCCTGGCCGGACGTATTTATCCCCCACGCTTCCCGGGACAATGATTTAAAAAAAATGTTTCATTTTACGGCGGCAGACATGGCCGAAAAAATTCAAGCAGACTACCTACACACACACTAAAATACCCCAATCGATTGCTATCAAAATCCGACGAGAAAATTTTAAAATCGTTATCAATAAATGCAAACATTCCATTGACTTTAATTTTTATATGATTTTAAATAGCGTCCGTGAAAATCTCGATTATTGGCGCGGGAGCATGGGGGACGGCCGTCGCTCTGAGTAGTTTTGAAGGGGGGCACGCGGTGACTTTGATTACCAAGTCACAGCAGGATGCCGATGAAATTAATGCCCATCACGAAAATTTAACTTTTTTCCCGGGAATTAGGATTCCGGAAAATATCGTCGCAACGCCCGAGTACACTTCGCTGGAATCCTGCGAAGCCGTTTTTTTGATCTGTCCGTCGAGCGCCATCGACGACGTCTGTACCCACATTAAAACCCACGGCCTGGATCCGTCCATACCCATTTTTTCCTTTTGCAAGGGGCTACCTGGGGCGACCTGGGAACCGCCGAGTATGTTTATTGGCCGCCATTTCCCCGACAATCGTTTCGGAGTCCTTTCGGGGCCGTCCTACGCCCGCGAAGTCGCCCTCGGATTACCCACAAAACTCGTCCTCGCTTCCGCCGATAATTGTTGTAAAAATATTCCCATTTCCTTTAAAAACATGGCCGTGGAGTACGCCGACGACGTCATTGGGGTAGAATTGGGGGGATGTTTGAAGAACATTTACGCCATAGGAGCGGGGGTTATCGACGGGTTACGCCTGGGCGACAACGCAAAATGTTCCTACATTGCCGCGTGTTTAGGGGAGATGGTATATGTGGGGAAGGCTTTAGGGGCGCGGGAGGCGACTTTTAGTGGGCCGAGTGGTCTCGGGGATTTACTGGCGACGTGTTCGGGAGCATGGAGTCGCAACCGCACTTTTGGTGAAAATATTGCGAATAATAAAAATCCCAAGGAATTTGTTGAACATTCCGTAGCGGCGATTGAGGGTTATCGTTCGGCCAAGACGTTCCGCGATATCTTCCTGGAGAAGGGGATTTCTGCGCCGATTATTGGGGCGGTCTACGGTGTTTTATATGGGCAGGCGCTTTCGCCGGAATGGATGCGGGAGACGCTGCTGCGGGCCGTATTTTAGCATAATTTTGATATAAATTTAGCATAATTTTAAAATGAAGTGTCCCCGATGCAGTTCCACCGATACCAAAGTTACCGATACGCGCGCGGTTCAGGACCAGATCAGCATCCGCCGCCGCCGCAAATGTAATGTCTGTGGCCACAAATTTTCGACGATGGAAATTTACTGCAGGCCGGAACTCGTGGTCATCAAACGCGATGGCGCGGAAGAGGATTTCGATGATGAAAAAATTATACAAGGATTGCAAAAAGCGATTAAATCGGACGGCACCAGTGGCCGCAAAATAGAGGTCATTATGCAGAATATTCTGGGCAATATCCGGGAACATTTTTTCCAAAAAATTCCTTCGAAAGAGATTGGGCGGATCGTCATGGAAGAGCTAAAGCGGATCGATCCCATCGCTTACCTGCGTTTCGCCAGTGTTTGTAAAAATTTTCACAAAACCGACGAATTCGAGGAAGAATTTAAGAATTTGAAACAACCGGATGGAACGGAAGTTTAGCGTGGGGGATGTAAGTTAGGCTTGCGTGGTGGGGGATATTTTTAGAAATTAGGGCGATGAGAGTTGCTATAGCGCTAGTTGGCCGCCCCAATGTGGGCAAAAGTCGTTTATTTAACCGCCTCATTCGGCGCCGCGCTTCCATTGTCCACGACTTGCCGGGGACAACCCGCGATATCGTCGCCGAGGACCTCCCCAATGGCGTCACGCTGATGGATACGGGTGGAATGGGGTTAGTGGCAGCTGAGGAGGACATTTCTCTGGCGGCGGCGGTCGAAGGGCAGGTTAACTTTGCGATCGGGGCGGCGGATATTATATTTTTCGTTGTCGACGCCCGCGCGGGGTGTACGCCCATGGACCACGAAATCGCGGCAATGCTACGGAAATCCGGGAAAATGATTTACCTGGTTGCCAATAAAATTGATTCGGAGCGGGAGATTAATCGCGGCGATATTTTTCACATTTTAGGGTTCCGGGAGGTCCTTTTCGTTTCGGCGGAACACGGTTACGGGGAACGGGCGCTTTGGGACGTCATCGATCGCCACGCGACCGCAGCCGATGAATCGGTATTTTCCGGGGATCGGGCGATTAGGATTTGTCTACTGGGGCGGCCCAACGTCGGTAAATCTTCGTTGGCGAATGCTTTACTGGGCGGGGATCGGATGATTGTCCATCGGCGGGCTGGGACGACGCGCGATGCGATTGCCAGTGACCTCCGCTGTACGGTCCATGGGCGGGAATATTTTTTCGAATTAGTGGACACAGCCGGCTTACGGGAGAAGGGGAAGGTGAGTACTCCCGTGGAATTTTTTTCCGCCGTACGCTCCGTGAACGCGATGGGTACCGCCGATATCGTATTTTTAGTGATTGACGCCCTATCGGGGATGACGCGCCAGGATAAGAGGTGGGTTGACCGGGTTTTGGAGGCGGGGAAATGTTTAATTTTCCTTGTAAATAAGTGGGATTTAGCCGATGAAAGTTTTCGGAACGGTTGCCTAAGCGGCTACGGTTCGGTGGAGGATTTTCGGAAGAAATTTTTGGAAACGTTGCAGCGGGAGTTATTTTCGCTATCCAAATGCCCGGTCCTTTTTGTTTCCGCACGGACGCGCTACGGCATGGAGAATATTTTAGCGGAGGGCGTTCAATTGTTTGAAAAAATTTCCAAAACGATTTCGACGGGGCCGTTAAATCGGGTCATACAGCATTTATTGGACAGCCATCCTCCGGCGATGGTATCGGGGAAGCGCTTTAAAATTTACTATGCGGTTCAGAGCGGGACTTTACCGGTGCGCCTGAAAATTTTTTGCAACCGCTGTCGGAGGCTCAGCGACGATTACCGGCGGTATCTGGAAAATGGTATTCGCAATGCGTTTGATTTATTTGGGTGCGCTTTACGGTTTGAATTCGTTGAGAAGGAGGTGCGCTACGCTGAAAAAACGGCTTGAGCATTTTCGGCAATTCCCTAGCCCTTGAATCCCTTGGAGCCACTCATCACAGTCCAAAATTTGACGAAATATTACGGTCCATTCGTCGCGCTAAACGGCATTTCCTTCGCGGTCAATGCGGGGGAAATCGTCGGGTTACTGGGACCCAATGGCGCGGGGAAGTCGACGACGCTGAAGATTTTAGGGGGGCTTATGGATGCCACTTCGGGGACGGTGACGATTAGGGGAGAGCCCATCGCCTATTGCCACCACCCCAAACACTGTTTTATTGCGGCCATGTTGGAAAATAATCCTTTGCCGCCGCATTTGAAGGTGGGGGAATACTTACGATTTCGGGCGGCGATGAAGGGGGTAAGTGGGCAAAATGTGCACCTACATGCGGAAAAAATTATGCGCCTGACGGGTATTCCGCGGGGGATCCGCCACCGGGGATTGGATTCGCTATCGAAGGGCATGCGGCAGCGCGTGGGGTTAGCGGACGCGCTACTGGGCGACCCGGAGTTAGTGATTTTGGACGAACCGACCATTGGCTTAGATCCCAGCCAAATCATCAAATTTCGCCAACTGATTGCTACCCAAAGGGGCAAGAGGACGTTTATTATTTCGAGTCACATTCTCCCGGAAATCGAGCATTTATGCGACCGTTTTATTATCATTACGAGTGGCAATATTGTGGCCAATGGGGGCATAGGGGAGTTGCGCGAAAAATTTTTCGGGGAGCGGATTTTTGCCATTGACGTCGAGTGCGATAGGTCGGCGATTGATCATTTTAAAGCCCAACACACAGTTTTTCAAGTGCGCGACATTTTTTCGGACGCCAGCGCCAAAAAACACCAATTATCCGCCATTTTACCGACGCGGGATGTGGATTTTTTTTGGAGGGCATTGCTTGCGGAACCCGGCTGGAAGTTATTGAGTATCGCGGAGAAGTCGGCGACTTTGGAAGAAATTTTCATTCGGGCAACGGAGTACGCGGACCCGGAGCATACCCAGTGGCAGTAAATTTACCAATTATTTATTATTTTATATCCATTATTTTACCAACGCACGATGCGGGTTTTCCGGTGGCCGTGAAATTAGAAAATTTTTTACAAATTAATTAAAGAGGGCGGCGGAATTATTTAGCGGTTATTTTTGGTATTTCGGTTCGCATTTATTTTCCACTGATTTTCTTGACAAAATTGACCAAGTTTTGATCTTCAATGGAGTCGTGTTTAGGTGGTGGAATTGGTAGACACGCTGTCTTCAGGCGGCAGTGCCCAAAGCATAGGGGTTCGAGTCCCCTCCTAAACACCAAAATTATTTATGAATACGAATGATCAATCTAATGGTGACCCATTGAATGACGCTTTCAAATCCGCGGATTTCGGCGATAAAGTGTGGCTATTTTTTTCCCAACACGCGCGCCTATTAACTTCGCTGGCCATCGTTACCCTCGCATTTTTCGGCATCGCAGCTATCGTTACCCTTCGCAATAATATGGCTCGGCGGCAGCGGCAATCGGCTTATTTGGAGGTCCTGCAAACGGGCGCTAGAGAAACGTTCGCTCAGCAGCATGCTTCGGAAAAATTGGGTGGCACGGTTTATTTGGAATTGGGCGACGAGGCCTATAAAAAAAGGGAGTACCAGCGGGCGGCGGACTATTATCGGCGAGCGGCGGAGGGCTTAGGGAAGAGTATTTTGGGGGGGCGTGCGGCGCTCGGAGAAAGTATTGCGCTGATCAAATCGGGCTTGCATCCGGAAGGGGAAGGCATTTTGGCGAGAGTCACGGAGGAAAAATTTTATCCGCCATCCATTCGAAATAACGCGCTCTATCTTTTGGCCAATAGTAATCGCGAGCGGGGGGATATGGGGAAGGCTAAAGGTTTACTGCAGCAGCTCGCCAACAGTCCTTTCGCCGACCAATGGCGGGCGGAAGCGGGGGCACTGCTTCGGGAAATCGAGCTTTGGTAATGGGGATTCGCCTGATATACGCCTCGCCGGAACGGGACGCGGATTTGCTCTACTGGAGTCGGGTAT
>JAIROS010000014.1 GCA_031257405.1 Puniceicoccales bacterium
GTATCGATACCCCGACCCACCTCAAACATTACATCAAACGCGTCAAAGATCTCGATCTTGTGCGGAAAATTATCGCCGTTGCCAGCACGAGCATCGAAAATGCTTATGCTGGAGTTGACGACGCCGGGCAATTCCTCGAAGAAGTCGAACGGGCAATTTTTGCGGTTTCCGAAAACCGTATTTCCGATTCGGCATTGTCGATTAAGGAGTCCATTGACCGCGCCGAGACCCTGATCGATAATATATTTCTCAACCGCAGCGCCGTCGACAGTATCCCGTCCGGATTCATCGACCTCGATCGCCTAATATCCGGATTTCGGCCGGGAGAAATGATCGTCATAGCGGCTCGGCCGTCCATGGGGAAAACGAGTTTGGCATTGAATATCGCGGAATCCGTGACGCATCCGAAGTCGACCGCGCCCACCCCGACCCTATTTTTTAGCCTGGAAATGTCCGCCGAACAACTCGCGCTACGTTTGATGTGTGGCCATTCCGGGGTCAATTTCGACCAATTGCGCGCGAAAACCGTCACCAGACAAGAGATCTCAAAATTCCAAGCCGTAAACCGCGAACTCAAAAAATTGCCGCTGTGGATCGATCAATCTTGCGGCCTATCCATCGCGGAAATTCGCGCCAAAGCCCGGCGCATGCATAATAAATACAAACTGGGCCTGATCATCATCGATTACCTGCAACTGCTGACGAGCCGCGATAGTAGGACTCCTCGGGAACAACAGATCGCCGAAATTTCCCGCGGAATAAAGGCGATGGCCCGTGAATTGTCAATCCCCGTCATCGTTCTAAGCCAACTCAATCGCGATTCCGAAAAGGAAAAACGGAAGCCGCGGCTCTCCGACTTACGCGAATCGGGGTCCATCGAGCAGGACGCCGACATCGTACTTTTGCTATCCAGGGGGAAGGGGCACGAGGAGGAGGAGGAAGTTTTGCTTGATGTTGTGAGGCGGGATCTCATCATCGCGAAGCAGAGGAATGGTCCTGTGGGGATCGTCCCTTTAGCATTCAGGAAAAATTTGACTCGATTTGAAAATTATGCACAGGAAAAAAACAGGTAGCGGCAGTATTTTATGGCTTTTGGCGACAGGGGGTTTTATTTTCGCGGACGGCACACAAATTCCCAACACAGCCACGCAAACTCCCAACACCCCCGCCGCAATGGAAAAAATTCCTCCCGCCGTCGCCCAAAATACCGAAAAAAATACGCCATCGGCCTTCGTCCCCTACGAGAAAAAAAACGAATATAGTCTGCAGCCGATCCAGAAAATCGCGATCACGGTCGACGGCCAACCCCCAAAAACTGAGGACTTTATCCGCGCCCATATCAAATTGCGCGAGGGCGACGCCTTCAACGCCCACGCCGCCGACGAAGCTATCCACTCCCTCCACCAAACCAGTATGTTCGACGACATCCGCCTGTCCGCCGACCAAAATGCCGACGGCTCCCTGACCCTCAATTTTTCCCTAACAACGCGCCCTAAAATCGCAGCCATCGAATTCCTACATGAAAAAATTGGTAATAAAAAGTTAAAAAAAGAAATAAAAACCGTCGAAGGGGAGTACCTCAACGAAAGCTTTATCCACGACGACATCCAAGCCATTTATCGCCACTATCAAATCATGGGGTTCCCGCGGCCGACCATCGATTACAAAATCGAGCCCACCGACGATCCTAAATATGTAAAAGTGGTTTTTGACATTGTCCCGGGCGAAGGCTTCCACATTTCGACGATCAAATTTACCCACTTCGGCGACGTCGATACGGAAAAAATCAAAAAACGCATGATGCTCAAAACGTGGTCCATTTTCTCATTTTTGACAAAAAAAGGTTATTTCATCGATGTTTTACTTGACATCGACCGCGAAATGATTACTGAGGCGCTGCAAAATGCCGGCTACCTCGACGCAAAAATTACGCGCGCGGCCTTCGACAGGGCGGCGAATTCGAAAAAGGGGATCTTGGAATTTGGCGCGGATCTCGGTCAAAAATATTTCACGGGTGACGTCCAATTCACGGGCAACAAAATTTACCCCGACGAAAAAATCGCTTCCCTCATAAAAATTAAGGCGGGCGACCCGTTTTCGCCGGGAGATATCGCCGATACGGCGGAGATTATCCGCAATTTTTACAGCTACAACGGCTACATCAATTCTTCCGTCGGCGTCGAAAAAATACCGACTTTTACAAATAACACTATCGATGTAAAACTGACCATCAACGAGTCGCCCCTGACTTACGTCGATTCCATCAGCATTAAAGGGAATTTCAAGACAAAAAATAAAGTCATTTTGCGCGAACTAGCCCTCGCCCCAGGCGATAAATTGAATTATATTAAGTTAAAAAATAGTGAAAATCGCTTAAAAAATACCGAATTTTTTGAAACCGTCTCCTGCGATGTGGACGATACGGACGCCCCAAACCGCAAAAATATTCAAATTGATGTGAAGGAAAAAAATACGGGGAAAATCCAGCTCGGCGGCGCGATCAGTGCGACCAATAACCAATTCATTTTCCTGGAACTCTCCCAGTCGAATTTCGACCTCTCCAACGCAAAAGCAAAATTCCAAGGCGGCGGCCAAAAATTACACGCGCGCGCCCAAATCGGTACCCGCGAAAATCAGCTGACCCTGTCCTTCGAAGAACCTTACCTCTTCGACCGCGAACTCGCCTTCGGCATCGATATTTTCGGCGAAAAAACGAAATACCGCAACTCCGATAGCAATTACAGCGGCCCGAGCTACGACCAAACGGCCATCGGCTTCGAACCCTACTTCCGCAAGCGCCTCTACGAATTATGGGTCGGGCGCCTGGGATACAATTTGACGCGCAAAAATATTCGCAATGTCAGCGAAACCGCCGTACAACCCCTAAAGGACGAGGCCGGCCGCCGTTCCGCATCCCGCGTGAAATTTTCCGTCGAACGCGACACTCGCGACAATTATATTTTCCCGCGCAGTGGATCGAACGTGGGTTTGCACCAGGAATTGGCTGGTCTCGGCGGCTACACGAAGCTATTTAAATTTTCTGCCAGCGCGACGAAATGGCTAACGGTCTCGGAAAAATACGACCACACCCTCGCCATCGCCGCAAAAATCGGCATGATCTGCCCATTCGACCACCAGGCGACGCCGTTCTCCGAACGCTACTTTTTGGGCGGCGACGCACTCATGCGCGGGTTCGAATTTCGGGAAATTTCTCCGAAAGACCAACGCGGCGAAAGTCTCGGCGGCAATTCATTTGTTTACGGCGGAATCGAGTACACGGCCAATATTTTTGACGATTTTTACTTCGCTACATTCGCCGAAGCCGGTAACGTGGGTGTGCATCAGAGTCCCTTCCGCAGGGGGTGGAATGCGGACGCGGGCTGCGGATTGCGCATATTTATTGGCGGCATGCCCCTCCGCCTCGACTGGGGCTACCCCATCCACTGCGCAAAAGATACAAAAAAGAAGGGCCTGCAATTCAATTTTTCCTTTGGCATGTCGTTCTGATGGCATAAAATTTTTCCTATTTTTTTACATAAATTTGTTCTGATTTTTTATCCATTTCCAAAAAATTTCGCGCCGTTCGACCATTTTAATACTTTTTTAGCCATTTTGTATAAATTTCAAAAAAAATCTTGACAATGTATTTTTTTACAATATTCTAATAAGCATTAACCGAAAGGTTGGGTAGCGCCATGGGAAGGATATTGAGGGATGCGATTATTAGTTTTGGATTTATGATTATTTTTCTGGGAGCGTCGTCGTCGTTTGCGGGGAAGTCGGACAAGTCGACGAAGCGGAAAATATTGGCTCCTGCCTTTCCCGAAAAGGAAAAAGTGATCCAAGAAAAGCGGGACAAATTTCTAGGAAAATTAGAAAAAGCGATACAGGCAAAGAATATTAAGAAAATAGAGCGCCTGTTACATTTTTTAGCCTATCCTCCGGCGGTCAGCCCACCGGAAAAAAAAGCGATGTTACGCAGTTATAAGACTAGAGATTTGGCGATTCGGAAGGTTCTCGATAATAATGACGATTTAGAAGCGATGAAGACTCCCTTTTTAGCGAAATTGATTACGGCCATACACGGGACACTACCCATAGCCGAGTACGCCAAAATTCACGAAGATTACCCCCATATTTTTGTTAGGGAATCTTAAAATTTTTACTTATTTTTTATGTTTTCATTAGTGTTTTCTTATTTTTGGTTATTGTTTTAGGTGCCTTTCGGGGCACCTTTTTTTGACGGTGTGCCGCCAACGGGTATGCGAAAAATTTTGTTTCCAACAACATGCACCCCACGATTCCGCCAACGAAAATTTTGTCAACAAAAAAATACACGCCTAAAATTTCTGCGGCGAATATATTAAGACCCCTTAATTTTGTAAAATTAGTATCAAAAAATTTTCAATGATCGAGCCCGCGCAGTAGAGTCAACGCCCGCGCGATTTCGGCAAGAACCGGATACGCCGCCCGCACCCCGTAGGCCGTCCCAGTCGACATGACGGGCTCGTCGAGCACAACCGTTACCAAAAATTTCGGCTCCCCAAGCGGAAAAAATCCGGAACATGACGCGATGTGGCGCTCCCGCGAATACGCTCCGCCCACGAGCTTCTGAGTCGTCCCCGTCTTGTACGCCAATTTGACGCGCTCCACAACGGATAGCGGCGACTCCGGATTATGTAAAATTTCAGCTAATTTTTTAGCAATATGGGGCTCCAAAACCCGACGCACAATGGCAGATTCCATCTCAAAAATCGCCTCTCCGTTTTCGTCGACGACACCCGAAATAACCCGCGGCCGCAGCAAATAACCGCCACTCGCAACCACCCCCATCGCCAAATGAACCTGCAGCGGCGTCGCACAAATCGCATGCCCCATCGGTAATCGCGTGATCGTCAGCCCGTCCCAAAATTCCGGTTTTTGTAGTAAACCAGCGGCTTCGCCGTCAAAATCATAGCCCGTCCGCTCCCCAAAACCAAATCGCCGCGCCGCCCAATAAAGCCGCTCCGCACCCAACATAATCCCAATCTGCGCAACCCCACGATTACTCGATTGCCGCAAAATATCAACCGCACTTAAATGTAAAAAATTTTTATGGTCGCGGGGCAACGGATAAGTCCTGCCACCCCATTGGAAAGTCTCGCGGGAACAATCGAAACTCCGGTCCGGCGTAATTAACCCCGACTGCAAAGCAACACTAAAAGGCACAATCTTGAAAACGGAACCCGGCTCGTACATATCCGCGATGGCGCGATTGCGGAGGGCACCCGTTTCAGCCTTGCCGTAGGCGTTGCAATCGAAAGTCGGCGCGTTACATAAAGCTAAAATTTCGCCGCTGTTGGGGTCGCTGACAATAACGGACCCACTCTTCGGATTGAGTTCCGCCACGGCACGCTGCAACGCCCGTTCCGCAATTTCCTGCACTTGTAAATCTATGGTCAAATTTACATTGGCGCCATTTTTTGGTTCGATGACGACTTTTCGGAATAGGGCGACTTCCTCGCGCTTGCCATCTTTTTCGGACTCGATCAGACCGTCACTGCCGCGTAAAAAATCATCTAAAAACCGCTCGACCCCGCAGACGGCGACCCATTCCCGATTGACGAAACCGATGACGTGGCTCGCCAACTCCCGATGGGGGTAGATGCGTTCGCCGTGCTCGACGCCGTACACCCCGCGGATCCGCAATTGTTGGATTTTGCCGTAGAGGTCGCTATCGTCCAGCGTCGCGATTTTTTTCCAGCGCAAGGGCCGTTTTTCCCCTTTACTTATGAAGCTTTCTCGCTTGAAAAATTCCGCTATTTCCCTTGGATTTTGGCCCAAAAGTTCCGCCAATTGGATGATTTTTTGCTGATCTTCTTGTCTATCTGCCATTTGGGGGTCGACACCGATGTCAATTTTTACCGTCGTCATGGCCAAAATCGATCCCCTGCGATCTCTGATTTTCCCGCGAATCGCCCGCTTAATTTTCTTCGTCCGCCGCACCGAATCTATAAATTTTTTATAATAATCCCGGCTGAAATGCGACAGGTCGAGTACCCGGTAACTCAGGCCCAAAAAACAAAAAATCAATAAGAAAATAGTAAAAATAAAGCGCCAATGGAAAGGCATACTTCACAGAATATGCCCCGGCGGCTTGCCAACAAGCTTCTCCGTCAACCGCTCGCGCTCGTCAAGCATCCGCTGAACAATTTTTCTCACATGCATGCGTAACCACCGCGCCGTCGCCCCCTCCAAACGATAATCGGCAGGCCCGTAAGCGTCAATCCGCCCCTCCCCAAGCATCCGATCATTCTGCGCAAATTCCTTCTCATTCCCCGGATCGTAAACCGCAAAAGCCTTCCCGCCACGACCGCGGATCACCGAAAATGCGGGGATATCGCTCGGACCATCGGCGATGTAAATCATGTTGCAAAACGGTACCCGGCGATTGCGATCGTCCACCGTCGCGTTGACGTCGATCGCCGCATTCCTATTACTCCCCTTGTTAATCTCAAAAAGACAGCGCGTTTTTTGCGTATTATCGATCACGCAAGCGACCTGCCTAATCTCGCTTTCATCCGCCCCACAACTCGATCGCTCGATCTCCGCAAAGGCGATTTGGTCCGCGTTGTCGTAAAATTCAGAGGCATTTTCCGTCCCATTTTTTTCGGCGGCGGTACCCCTATTTTGGCTGCGTTCGAAGAAATTTTTCGCGGCATCGGCGATCTCATTTTCCAAAAATTCGCAGGCAAAAATCCCGTCGACCAGCGGCGCTACCCTACTCCCGCGGATCATCTCGGCGTGCCCACTGCTGATGATGTAATGCTCCAACGTGATGCCGTAAACGCGGCAGCGCTCGTCCCGTTCGACATCCTCGCGGAGCACGGAAAATAGCTCGGGGATGCCCGGGAAAAATATTAATTGCTCGCCGTAGCGCATCAATTTCGCCTTTGACAGCCCCGGCAAACGCCCCGATCGCACCAATTCGAGCAGGTAATTGAGGTAAGCCAGCGCGTCCGATAACCGAATCCCCTTTTCCCGGAATTTCGCGGGCAAAGCGTCGATTTCCTCCCACAGCGCCGCCTCGTCGATCCCGTACTCGCGCAGCAACGACGCCTGCATATATCCGGGGATTAGGGTTTTATCGAAATCCCAAATACACGCAATCACGCTGCCGGCCCTATCCATGGGGCGAGCGGGAAGACTTTTTTTGCTTGACTAAATTTTTCAACTCCCCTTCTCCCGGAGCAATCGCTGGCGGTCCGCTTCCAGCTTAAGTTTTTCATTTTCCAGGCGTTTTCGTTCGATTTCGTGTTGGAGGGCTTGCAATTCCTCGTCGCGCTTATCCGCCTGTTCTTTTCTCCGGTTTGCCTCGTAGCGCCTCGACTGGTAATCGTCATTTTGCAGCGCTGCGTTTTCGGATCTTAGGCGAGCATTTTCTGCGGCGTAGGCATTTTTTTGTTCACCATTTCGCCCAACATTATGGCCGATGGCTGCGCCTCCGAGGCCTCCGATGACCCCGCCGAGAGCCGCGCCGCCCTTACCCCCTATGGCGTAACCCATGCCGGCACCTCCGGCGCCACCCAGGGCTGCTCCGCCGAGGGATGTTTCGGTTGTATCGCATCCGGAGCACAGCAACAACAACGCCAACAATGAACTTCGCTCGAGACTTTCCATGCTTTTTATT